>NZ_JAHCZD010000003.1:0-143657 GCF_018501175.1 Campylobacter sp. 2018MI10
GAGCTATTTCATCATTACCTTTATCATCTAGCTTTTTAGTTAAATCTCCATCTCCACTGCTAAGTTCGTTTGATTTAGCTGTTAGATTGTTTAGTGGGCGAGTGATTTGGAATTTTACGAAGATAATCATTAATATTAAAATTATAGCTGCTATAACAACTGCTGCTAATGTAAATTTATAATTTGAGCTACTAATAACTTCATCAATTATTTTACCTACTTCAGCGATTTCTTGATTTGTTATATCCATATCTATTGTGCAACCATAGATAATATCCATATTTTTATCTTTTTTAGTATAGGTAATGATATTTCTATCTTTGTTAGTTACCTTATCAAAGAATGTAACTTCTGTAAAACCACCACCTGCTAAGCCATTCTTAACAAATTTTTCTACATAGCTTTCGCCTTTAATATCTAAATCTGCTTTTAAATTCTTTCCTACTTTTTCTGGTTGATAATGAACTAAATAAGTTCCATCTGAATTAACGGCAAAAAATCTAATATTTGTGCTATCTAAATTCATACCTTGAAGATATTCAATTGTGCTTTCAAGTGCATCTTCAGGTCCATCTCCAGCTTTTACAAAGTCTTTATATAATTTTTCAGAAAAATTATAAAATCCAAATACAATGCTTTTTGCAGCACTTCTAGCATCTTTTACTGCTAATTCTTCTACCGTTTTAGTTGTTACATCGTCAATTTCTTGCATTCCTTTGTTAGAAATAAATATTAGGCTAATGCCTAAGATACACAAACTAATCAGTATACATAACGAAAGTTTTGTTGAAATTTTCATTTTATCTCCTTTTTATTGAAAATTAAATCTTAAATTTAAACATATTTTTGTTAAAAGAAAATTAAATCATAGCAATATTATTTTAGCAAGCAATAAAAAGCTAAAAAATCCTAAAGCATCGGTGGTTGCTGTTAGCAAAACTGCACTACCTAGTGCAGGGTCAAATCCACATTTTTTTAATACCAAAGGTATTAATGAGCCAATTAAACCTGCAAAACCTAAATTTAAAATCATTGATATGAATATCACAAGGCTTAGCATTGGGATTGAAAACCAAAAATACGCAACAGCTCCTAAAACAATGGCAAAAATCGTTGCGTTTGAAAACGAAATAGCAATTTCTCTTAATAATATATGTTTTGAATTCTCATAACTTAATTCGCCTAAAGCAAGTTTTCTAATAGTTACGGCAAGTGCTTGTGAACCAGTATTTCCACCCATTGATGCAACTATTGGCATTAAAGCTGCAAGTGCTACTAACTTTTCTATTGCATCAGAAAACATTGCGATAACATGGGCTGAAATTAACGAAGTAATTAGATTTACAATAAGCCATTTAGCTCTACTTTTAGCTGCTTTTATAGTATTTTCATCTTCGCTATCAATATCTCCAACCCCTGCAAAGTTATACATTTGCTCTGTTGCATAGTCTTGGATTAAGTCGTGTATATCATCATAAGTTATTCTTCCTAATAATTTATTATTATTATCAACTACAGCAATTACACTTAAATCATAGTCTTGAACCATAGAGATAGCATCATTTATAGTGTCGTAATCTCTAATAAAATGTAAATCTTTTGCTAAATCTTCATTTTTATCTAGAATTTGCTGAAAAGTATCTTTAAATTCATATAAAATTAAATCTCCTACATGCAAACTATAAATTAATTTTTCATTTTCATCGGTTATAAAAAGTTGGATTATATGTTCTATTTCTTCGCTTTTTTTAAGCTCTTTATATTTGCTAATAGCACTTTCTAGAGTATCACTAAGTTTTGCGGTAAAAATCTCTGTTTGCATATAAGCACCAGCTTTTTCATCATCGTAGCGTTTTAAGAATAAAATATCATCTTGTTCGTCTTTACTAAGATTTGAAAAAATTCTATTTGCTTTTTCATCATCAATTTCTTCAATGCTTTGCATTAAATCAGTTGCATCATCGCTTTCTAATTCGCCTAATGCTAAAGCTAATTTTTTACTTGAAGATAATTTCAAAACATCGCTTAACATATGTTCAGGCATTAGTGTTGCGATATTTCCTAAGTCTTCATCATCAAGACTTTTGATTATGTTTTCATAAGCTTCATAATCATCATTTTTTATTATTTTTAGGGCTTCTAATAATTCAGCATAGCTAACATCTTTTTCATCTAAAAAATCTTGTATTATTTCAAAAGCTACTGCTGTATTTTTCATATTTTAATTAAGCTCCACAATATTTTCAAAATTCTCTTCTTTTATAGGAGTTATTTTACTTTCTAATATATGCTTAATTTCACTTATATATTCTTTAGTTATTAAATCAAATTTTTGCTTTTCTTTGCCTACTAGACCATCTTTTGCAACTCTAACAACTGTTGCTGGGTTAATTGCTGCATTGTTTTTATACATACCAAAATGTAAGTGCGGCCCTGTGCTAAGACCTGTGGTTCCTACATAGCCAATTACTTGACCTTGTTTTACACTATCTCCTATTTTGTATTTACCAAATTTGCTTAAATGTGCGTATAAAGTCATATAGCCACTTGAATGATTTACTTGAACTACATTTCCATATCCGCCTTTTACTCCTCTAAACATTATTTTTCCAGCACCTGCTGCTTTTACTGGCGTTCCTGTTGGTGCTGCATAATCTATTCCTAGATGGGCTCTATATTTTTTTAAAATAGGATGAAATCTTCCTGGGTTAAATGGAGAACTAATTCTAACATTTCCAACAGGTAATATGAAAGTATATGTTTCTAATTGTTTTCCGTTTTCATCGTAAAAATCATTATCTCCATATTTAAATATATAATAAGGCTTTTTATTGACTTCAATCATAGCTGATTTTATATTTGCATCTCCATAAATTCTACCTAATCTTCTTTTTTGAGAATAAACGATTACTACCCTATCATCTTTTTTCATTCCTGTATAATTAATCGTTCCTGCATATGCTCTAAGCAGAGCGCTTGCTAATCTAGAATTTTGAGTGTTATCTATAATATCTTGATAAACTGATTTATTTATTTTAAATGTTAAACTTGTTTCTTCAACTTTATAAGTAATTGGAGTAAATGTTATAGCATATTTATCTTCTAAATCCTTATATATTTGTATTTGTAAAGTTTCGCTTATTGGTATTAAAATTTGTTCTATATTATCATTTTCATCTCTTAATATTTGATATTTAACCCCAGCTATAATTTCTGCTGTTAGTTCTTTATCTTCTTTATCAAGATTGTGATATATGCTTAATGGAATTTGATTTTTTTGTAAGAAAAATAAAAAACTCTCGCCTCTTTCCCATATTAATTCTTCCATTTTTAATTCTTTTGAGAATAAATTTAAACTTAAAAAAATAGATAAAACTAATATGATTTTTCGCATTATTTTCCTTTAAAATATGATAAAATTTCCAAAATAAGGCAGACATTTTACTTTTTTTTGCTTATAATTTAGTAATTTAATTTTAAAGGGATAATATGTTTAAGAAAACTTTTATTTTAATATGCTTTTCGGTTTTTGCATTTGCTAATCAATTTATAAATGCTGTTATTGATAAGATTGATAATGGCTATGCTTATGCTCATATAGTTGATGCAAAATATGATGAAAATAATTTAAAAAATGGCGCTATTGTTATTAAAGATATCGGAGAATATTCTATAATTGTTGCTAGAGCTAGTTTTGTAAATAATGAGAACAATAATATTAAATTAGAGCTATATACATTTTCTGATTTAAAACAAGATGCTTTACCATTACCTATATTAACTCCACAAATAGGCGATAGAGTAATTTTTAATAATTATATTGAACATACATTATTAATAGCTCCTAGTCAAAAAATATATGATAGTATTAAAAATAAATATAACAATTTTATATATTTTGATACTAATGTTTTAGCAGCGAATTTATACGCTAAAAAACAACTAACTCCAAATAGAAATGATTTAAGAGAATTTTGTAGAACTTGGGCTATTGGTAGTGTGATGGTTGCATTAAAAAATAACTTATATTTATATGAATGTTCTTCTTTAAAGAAAATAGCTGAATTGGATAATAATTTAGAATATAATCAAATTGATGAAATAAATTTTTATTCAAATATTTCTAAACAATTAAGCAAAACAACAGATTATTTTTCATATTATAACAAGCTATTTAAAGAAAAGGAATAATAATTGCTTTGAAGCAATTAAATAATTATTTAAAGGAAAAATCGTGAAAAGATTAGGCACCATCGCTTTAGCTATATTTATTTGTGCTTGTGTTCCACAAAAAAAAGAAACAACAGTTCAAGTAGAAAATAACACTCAAAAAACAGCTTATAAAAAAGCAAGTTATCAAGAGCCTGTTTTAAGTCCTGAAGAAGAAGCAGTAAGACTTATGATTTTTAGTTCGGTAGGAGAGGGAATTCCACCTCAAAACACAGTTTCGCAAGCTCAAGCATTAGCACTTGCAAAAAGAGCAGCATTAGCTGATGCTTATCGTCAATTAGCTGGCAAACTTTATGGGGTTAGAGTAAATTCTAGAGAAAATGTAAAAGATGCAATGCTTAGAAGCTCGTTAATTACAACATATGTTAATGGACTTATTAAAAATGCAAACATTACCGGAGAAGGATTTAAAGATGGTCTTTATACGGTTGAATTAGAACTAAAAATTGATAAATATAAATGGAACGAATTGTTCTCATATTAATTAGCTTTTTAGGATTATTAAACGCTGCAAATCCTGATTATATATTTTGGGCTAGATTAAGTACTACTAATCTAGTCTTAACTAACGAAGAATTTCACTTAAGTAGAGCAATGAGTATTGATAAAAAAGCAAGATATACTTATGTTTGTGAGATTAATGCTACAAAGTCTAATATTTATGATAGTTTAAAAGACCAACAAACAAATTTAATAGATTGTGTTAATAAAGCGATAGTGAGTGAATATGTTGATGTCAATAATTTTAAAGCAAGTATAAAAACTCATTTAAGATTATTGCCAATTTATTTTAAAGCAGAACTTGCTCAAGGTAAAATATTGATTTACACAAAGGATAAGGTATGAAAATAGCCATAGTTGAAGATGATATTAATATGAGAAAATCCTTAGAATTATCATTAAGTGATGATTATGAATTAAAAACTTATAAAAATCCAATTGATGCTTTAAAAGAATTAGATGATAGTTTTGACTTAATAATAAGTGATATTAATATGCCTAAAATGGACGGACTTGAGTTTGTAAAAACAGCTTTAGAACAAAAAATTAGTGCTGAGTTTATAATTATTACAGGAAATGCTACTTTAAATAAAGCAATTGAAGCACTAAGACTTGGAGTAAAAGATTTTTTAACAAAGCCATTTGATTTGGATAAATTATATGAAGCAATAAATAGAGCAAAAATTATTAGGGAAAAAAAAGCTAATAAAATTAAAAAAGAAATTCCAGTAAAACAAAATGGATTTTTAGGTTCATCAAAAGAACTTGAGAATTTAAAAACAATAGCTTTAAAAGCAGCTAAAACAAATGTCAGTGTATTTTTAAGCGGTGAAAGTGGAGTTGGTAAAGAAGTATTTGCAAAATTTATTCACGAAAATAGTAAAAGAGCAAATAAGCCTTTTATAGCTATTAATATGGCTGCTATTCCTGAAAATTTAATAGAGAGTGAATTGTTTGGATATGAAAAAGGAGCTTTTACAGATGCTAATTCTAATAAATTAGGCTTATTTGAGTTAGCTAATGAAGGCACTTTATTTCTTGATGAAATAGGCGAAATGAGTGCTAGTATTCAAGCTAAGTTATTAAGAGTTTTACAAGAAAAAACTATACAAAGATTAGGTGGTACAAAATTAATTAATATAGATGTAAGAATTATAAGTGCTAGTAATATAAACATACAAGATAATATTAAAAATAATAAATTTAGAGCAGATTTATTTTATAGATTAAATACAATTATGCTAGATATTTTGCCTTTAAGACAAAGAAAAGATGAAATAATAGAAATTGCTAATGCTACTTTAAATAGAATTTGTAATGAGTATGATTTAGGGGAAAAAACTTTTAGCAAAGAAGCTATAAAAGTATTAAATGATTATAATTATCCTGGAAATATAAGAGAATTGATTTCTATTGTTGAAAGTGCTGCAATTTTAAGTGATGACAATATAGTAAAAGATAGTGATTTAAGGCTTAATTTTACTAATAATAATAAAAATAATATAAATGACTTAGAATTTGAATTAATTAAAGAAGCTTTAAAGCAAGAAAAGGATATAAAAGCAGCTTCTAAATTAATTTCAATGAGTGAAAAAGTTTTTAGAGAAAAAATGCAAAAATACAATTTAGGAGAGTGAAATGAAAAATATTGCAATCATTGGTGCAACAGGTGCTGTAGGCGAAGAAATATTAAATGTATTAAATGAATACAATTTTCCAGTAAAAGAACTAAGATTATTAGCTAGTAAAAATAGTGCTGGTAAAGAGATTGTATGGCGTGATGAAACTTATGTTATAGAAGAATTAGATGAGCATAGTTTTGATGAAGAAGATGTTGATATAGCATTCTTTTGTGCGGGTGGAAGTATAAGTGAAAAATATGCAAAAATTGCAGCAAATAAAGGTGCTTTGGTTATTGATAATACAAGTTATTTTAGAATGATGAATGATGTGCCTTTAATAGTGCCTGAATGTAATCCTGGTGATTTTGAAAAACATAAAGGAATAATTGCAAATCCAAATTGCTCAACCATTCAAATGGTGCAAGTATTAAAACCACTTGATGATGTATTTGATATAGAAAGAGTTGATGTTAGCACTTATCAAGCGGCAAGTGGAGCAGGGAATTTAGGTATGAGTGAGCTTATGGAAGGTCTTCAAAAAGTATTTGCTTTTGAAGAAATTAAACCATCAAAATTTACTTATCAACTAGCATTAAATCTAATTCCTCAAATTGATGTATTTACTGATAGTGGCTATACAAAAGAAGAGCTAAAAATGGTAAATGAAACTCAAAAAATTATGAATAAAAAAATGCAAATTAGTGCTACTTGCGTTAGAGTGCCAGTGCTTAGAAGTCATAGCGAAAGTATTACAATTACTTTTAAAAATAATGTAGATTTAACAAAAGTAAGAGAGATTTTAAGTAAAGCTCCAAGCGTTGTATTGATGGATAATCCAAACACAAAAGCACATAATGAAGATAGTGAAAATGAAGAATTACGCTATCCAATGCCTTTATTTACAAGCAATACAAATGAAACTTATGTTGGTAGAATTAGAGTTGATTTAAATAACCCTAAGATTTTACATTTATGGTGTGTAGCTGATCAAATTCGTGTTGGAGCAGCAACTAACGCAGTAAGAATTGCTTTATTATCTTTATAAAATTACTTAAAACTAAGAATTTAAATTCTTAGTTTTATTTTTGTTCGCTAAATTTTGATTGTTTAGCATTCATAATTCTTACATTAAAATGTATTGAATTACCTATAAAATTATCTTTAAATAATCTATCTTTTTTGTTTGAATATAGCTCGTGATAGTAGTAATCTAATCCAACGCTAGTTGAATAAGCTATCCAGTTATAAGCTATTTTTTGCCCTAATAAATCATTTATATACTCTATTTCTTCATCAATTTCGCCTATTGAATTAGCAAAATAAAACATAGACCTTTCGTTTTCTTGGCTTAGGTTTAAAAACATTGGATGATAATTAATTTGAGTGCTTAAATATTTATTTGGTCTAATACTTAAAGCTCTTATTTGTGTTGCCAAAAGAGTTGTTTTTACTAATGGTATATTAAAAAATACGCTAGAATTATTTAATTTCCAAGCATCACTTAAAGCCGAATTTACATTTAGATTTTTCTTTTCAATAGTTTTAAGAGAAATTATATTGCTTTGTTCTCTTATATTATCAGTTATTTTACTTGCTAGTAAGCTATCATCTTTAAATACAGCTATTTTATTATTTGAAATATTTATTAGTTTTGCAACTTGCTCTTGATAATCTATGCTACCAAATGTAAAATTAGAATTTACATTATCAAAATCACTAGATTTTGCCAATGGATTAAATACTGCAATATTTGTAATACTTTTGTTTAATACATTAATGCCGTTTTTTTGAAATCCTGTAATAATTAGTGAATAATCGTGTAATTGGCTTATGATAGGAGCTATATTAGCTTCACTTTCATCTCCTGTAAAATATACTTTCATATATACATTATCATTTTGTTTCATAAGATATGCAAGTGCAGGAGAAATTATATTACTAGAATAAGATTTTACAACTTTTTCTGGTATAACTAAAGCTATTTTAATTGTGTTTAATTGTTGTTTTTTAGGTAAATCAATATATTCAATTCCATTAAGAAGTTTTACATAAATGTTATTTAGTTTTTCATCATTAGAATTAAATCTTGTTATATAGCTTATATAAAGACCTTTGTATAATAAGTCTTTTAGACATTCATCAGAGCATTTTTCTTTTTCGTAATTAACATAAAAAACCTTTGCTGGCTCAATTTTGACTAATTCTTGTTTGGCAGCAATAAGATTTGAGCATATTAACATTGTTGTTAATAATTTTTTCATAATTATTCCTTTATTTTTTTTAAGTTATTTATAAAATCATTTTCATAACTTGGGTTTTTTTTAATAAAGCTAAAGCTGTAATTTAGCAAAACTTTTCTTTTTTTACCATAAAAGTCATAAAAAATAATATCTCCAATATTAAAATTTGATAATTGTAATATATTTTTTAAATTTTCTCCTAATAAAATTATAATATTTGCTTCACTTTCTAAAAGTTCATTTAAAAAATACTGATAGCACTTTAAAATATTTTCTTGTTTATATTGATTTGAGCATTTTACTATATTTGTAATATATACATTATTTAAATTAAGATTTAAATTCTTGCTTAAAATACTATTAAAATATTCAGCATCATTGTCATTAAAACCAATATCGCTTAGTATGAAAATATTTGATTTAATTACTTTATTTGTATAAAAATTATTTTTACTTTTGTATAAATTGCATAATTTGCAATTTTTTATATCTTTTATATTGTAGTTTTTATTAACGCTTAACTTATCGTTGTAAAAGGAAAATCCGAATAATTTTAAGTAATGTAAATATGTATTTTTATCCATAAAATTTATTTTATATCAAAAATACTTAAAAATAATTAAGTTATTTGTGATAGAATATGCGTTTAATTTTTTTATTTAAGGAAGAAAAATGCCAAAAAGAACTTATCAACCACACAATACACCTCGCAAGAGAACTCACGGATTTCGTGTAAGAATGAAGACTAAAAATGGTCGTAAAGTAATCAATGCAAGACGCGCAAAAGGTAGAAGAAGATTAGCAATCTAAAGGAATTTTCTAGCATAAATGATTCTAAAGATTTTGCTAGACTTTATAAAATTGGTTCAAAATGGTTTGCTAAAAACTGCGTTATTTATCACGAACCAAGCGAAGTTAAAAAAATTGCAGTAATCGCAAGTAAAAAAGTAGGATGTGCTGTTGTAAGAAATAGAACTAAAAGATTAATAAGAGCTATTTTTTTACAACTTTATCCAAATATAAGTAGCGGTTATTACATATTTGTAGCAAAAAAAGGTTTTAGTGATTTAGGTTATTTTGAATTAGAAAAGAATATTAAGTGGAGTCTTAAAAGGTTGGGGTGTTTAAAGGAATAAAATGTTTAGGTATTTAGCTGTTAAATTAGTTGAATTTTATAGATATTTTTTAAGTCCTTTAAAGCCTAAATCTTGTAGATATTATCCAACTTGCTCTCAATATGCGATTATTCAACTTCAATATAATAATTTTTTTAAAGCACTTTTTTTAACAGCTTTAAGAATTTTAAAATGTAATCAATTATTTGTAGGTGGTTTTGATTATCCTATAATTAAAATTAAACATAAACCTATTATGCTTTTTACACATCAAAATAAGATAAAAAAACTTAAAATGATTTTTGTTCCAAAAGATAAACAATTTTATTATATAGTAAAAGTAATATTCAAATAAAGGAAAAATATGTTTGATAATATGTCTCAACAAAAAAGGATTATAATTGCTGTAGTTTTATCTATGGTTTTTTTTATAGGTTATGATTTTTTAATCCCTAAACCAGTTGTTACTAATACTCAACAAATTCAAAAGCAAGAAGTTAGTAATATACAAACAAAAACTCAAAATATCGGAGATATTAAAGCAATAAAAACAAATAATATTATTGCTAGTGTTAATAATGAGCATTTTGATGTTCAAATCAATGAAAATGGAGAAATTAGTAGTTTTATTTTAAAAGATGAAAGATTTTTAAATGAAACAAATGAAGCTATTAATTTAGTTGATAAAAATACTACTTTATATCCTTTATCTATGGTTTTTTATGATAGTGAATTTAATAAAGAATTTAACAATACAACTTTTAAAGCAAATAAAAGTAGTGTAAATATTGGTGAAGAGCTAGTTTTAAGTAAAGATGTAAATGGTGTAATTGTTAATAAAATTATAACATTCAAAGAAAATGGTTTTTATCAAGTAAAAATTACTTTTAGCGATAATAAATTAAGAGATTATGTTATTACTCCAGGTGAGCGTCCGAATGTTTTAGCAGATACTTTAACAGTTCATGGTGCTATGATTTACAAAAATGATGATACTAAAGTAGATTATGAAGATGGAGATATAAAATCAAATGATGAAAGAGTTGAAACTGATTCTATAATAGCTGCATTTTCTGATAGATACTACACAAGCACATTTTATAATTTTGAAAAGCCATTTAAGGTAGTTGTTAAAAATCACAAAGATTTATCAGTTGGTTATGTTGTAGCTAGCGGCAATGATACATTTAATGCTTATATTGGTCCAAAAGAGCATAAAATTTTAGAAGCTGTTAATGAAAAACTTACAAATGTGGTTGAATATGGTTGGTTTACTTTTATTGCTAAACCAATGTTTGTATTTTTAAGTTTTATATATTCACATGTAGGCAATTGGGGTTGGTCTATTGTTATTCTTACGATAGTTGTTAGAATTTGTCTTACATATCCAACTTATAAAAGTATGGTTTCTATGCAAAAATTAAAAGTTTTAGCTCCAAAAATTAAAGAAATTCAAGAAAAATATAAAGGTAATCCACAAAAAATGCAAATGCATATGATGGAGCTTTATAAAAAACATAAGGCAAATCCATTAGGCGGATGTTTACCAATATTAATTCAAATTCCAATATTTTTTGCAATTTATAGGGTATTATTAAATGCTATTGAACTTAAGGCTGCTCCTTGGGCTTTATGGATTAATGACTTAGCAATACATGATCCTTATTATATTTTACCAATTTATATGGGTGCTACTATGTTTTTACAACAAGTTATAACTCCTATGACTATACAAGACCCTACACAAGCTAAGATTATGAAATTCTTACCTTTAGTATTTGTGATATTTTTTATAAATTTCCCAGCAGGTCTTACATTGTATTGGTGTGTAAATAATACATTTTCACTAGCTCAACAATGGTTTGTAAATAAAATTTTTGCTAATAAAGAAGGAAAAAATGCAAATAGTTGATAAAACACTAGAAGGTGCTATTGATAGAGCAATTAAGGAAACTAATTGCTCTATTAGAGAATTAGAGTATGAAATAATTCAATTGCCAAAAGCTGGTTTTTTAGGTTTTTTTAAAAAAGATGCAATAATTGAAGTAAAAGTTAAGAAAAAAATTGAAATTAATATTATTGAAGATATTGCAAAAGATTTAAAAAATTTATTTTGTAGTGAATATTTTGATGTAAGAGATGTTGTGGTAACTCCAGCTAATGAAAATAGTGTAAATGTAGAATTTATTGCAAATTCTTATGAAAGTTTAATAGGAAAAGACGCACATAAATACAAAGCACTAGATACTATTGTAAATCATCTAATAAACATTAAATACAATCTTCACGCAAGAGTTGAGATTTGTGGTGTTCTTGCTAAATTAAGAGAAAATCTTGAAAAGCATTTAAGCGAAGTAAAGACAAAAATTGATGAAGTAGGTAAGGCCCAAACAAGACCATTAGAAACAAGTTTATTAAATCTAGTATATGAAGAATTACTAAAAGAATTTTCTCATAAAAATATAGTTATAAAAGATAGTTCTTTAGGAAGATACATTGCAATTTATGGAGAATTTAAAAAACAATGAATAGCACAATAGTAGCGCTTGCTAGTGCTAGTGGAAATGGTGCTATTAGTATTATTAGATTAAGTGGGGAAAAAGCTTTAGAAATAGCATCAAAATTATTAAGTCAAAAAAACGCAGAAAAATTAAAAAATAATCCCCGCTATGCTCACTTTTTTAAACTATTTTACGAAAATGAATTTGTTGATGAAGGCATTATAATTTATTTTAAAGCCCCTTTTTCTTTTACTGGTGAAGATTGCGTAGAGTTTCAAATTCATGGCGGTTTTACAAACGCACAAAATATACTTATGATTTTAAATAAATTAGGTGCTAGATTTGCAAGAGCAGGGGAATTTAGCAAAAGAGCTTGCTTAAACAATAAAATGAGTTTAGAAAAAGCACTTTTAATAAATGAATTAATTGTTGCAAAGAGTGAAAATGCAAGAAAAATAATATCTAAGAATATAGATGGAGCTTTTAAAGAATTAATCACTAACACTCAAGATGAGTTAATTAAAACTTTAGCTTATTTAGAAACTGCAATTGATTATGCTGATGATGATTTGCCTGAAGATATTTTAGAAAATGCTAAAACAAAACTACTTAATAATGCTAAAGAATTAGAAACAATTGCAATTAGAAGCGAGAAAAAAAGAGGCTTAATAGAAGGATTTAACCTAGCAATTATTGGAAAACCAAATGTAGGTAAAAGCTCTTTATTAAATGCTTTATTATCATTTAATAGAGCAATAGTTAGTGATATTGCAGGAACTACAAGAGATAGTATTGAAGAGTATTTAAACTATCACGGACATTTAATAAAATTAGTTGATACTGCAGGAATTAGACAAAGTGATGATTTAATAGAAGAATTAGGCATTAAAAGAAGCTATGAGGCTATTAATAAAGCTGATATAGTATTGTTTTTAATTGATTCATCAAAAGAATGCTTAGAAGATGAATTAAAGCTTTTAGAATACATTAAAAATAGTGGTAAAAAATATTTTATAGTTCAAAATAAAAGCGACTTAGCTCAAGTAAATACTTTAGAAGGTATTAAAATATCAGCATTAAATAATGATATAAAAGCTTTAGAATTTGAATTAAAAAATTATTTAAATTCTCAATTAGACAATGAATTGGTTTTAACAAATACTGATTTAATAAGTGCGTTTTATAGTGCTAGTGAGAATATTTATTTAGCTATAGATAATTTTAATGAGCTTGAAATTTGTGCTTATTATTTAAATGAAAGTTTAAATAAACTATCTCTTTTTGGTAAAAAAACAGGAAGCGATGAATTGTTTGATGCAATGTTTTCTGAGTTTTGCTTGGGTAAGTAAAAATTCATTAAGCTTTTTATGTAAAATTACACTACCCTAGACAACGCGGGTTTAATATATTCGGTCTAACAGATTTTTTTATGTGATTAAGTTTAAGCAACCGTGTTCTGTGATGCAAGTAATTGTGAATTGCAGCCTTTAATGCTTTTCTTCCACTATTTTTTAGGTTACAAGACCTTGAAATTTAACGCTTGTTTGGGGATTTATGTTTAGGGTTTTAAATGGATGATAAAATATTAGAAAAGCTTGAAAAAGAAGATAAACAACTAGCTGATATTGTTGCTAGGTTTATTGCTTTTGTGGCTGATTTTATAATTTGCTATATTCTTATCTTTATTTTAATGATATATTTTATAAATGATGAAGAAATAATTAAAATAAGAACCTTAATAAATAACGAAGATTATATCAATTTAAATATATTGTTATTTCGCTATGTAAAAGCATATTTTATTATTAAATTCTTTTATGTTCTTATATTTTTTTATATGTATGGTGCAACTTTTGGTAATATGATTACAAAGACAAAAATTGTAAATTGCGAACATTTTGATACTCCTAATTTTACAGAATCTTTAAATAGAGCTTTAGTGTTTGTATTTTGTGAATTTTTTATAAATGGGGTATTGTTTGTATCTATATTTTTTAATAAGACAAGAAGAAATTTTGCTGATATTGCCAGCAAATCTATGGTGATTAAAGTTGATTAAAAAAATATCTTATTTGATATTGCTTATTGGCTTACTTTATTCAAATCAAATTGAAATTCAATCAGATGAGTTTATAAAAAAAGATAATTACATAATCTCAAATAAAGATATATTGTTGTTTAAAGAAAATTATTTTGCAAGAGCAAATAGTGGTAAATATAATCAAGATACAAAAGAGTTAGAATTATTTGGAGATGTATTTTTAATAAACAATAATCAAACTACTATATCAAATTATGCAAAAATTAATTTAGGTAATTCTTGTGCAAATTTTGATAATTTTTTTATAAGCGATTCTTTTATTGAAGTATGGTTAAAAAGTAAGAATAGTTCTTATATAAATGGTGATTTTATTGTAAAAAATGCAAGTGTTAGTTCTTGTGATGTTGCAAATCCTGAATGGAGTATTGATTTTAAGGAAGGTATTTATAATACTAAAACTCAAGATTTAGTATTAAAAGGTATGGTTTTAAGATTTAAAAATATACCAATTTTTTATATGCCATATTTTGCTATTAATACAGATGATAGTAGAAAAACTGGTTTTTTGGTTCCTAAATTATCAATAAAAAGCAAAGAAGCTATTCATTATGAGCAACCATTTTTTTGGGCGATTAATCATAGAATGGATTTAGAATTAAGACCACAAATTAGAACAAATAGGGGCTATGGAATTTATTCTAATTTTCGTTTTGTTGATAGCCCTTATTCTAAAGGAAATATAGGAGTTGGGTATTTTAAAGAATTTAATAGCTATTTAAATAAAGAAGAATTGAAATTCGGCGAGCATTATGGATTTAATATGCACTATGAAAGAGATAAAATCTTTAATACAAATAACAAAAATCAAGAAGGATTATATTTAGACTTTTTAAGAATTAGTGATATTGATTATTTGAATTTATCTAGTTTTTTAGATAATAATGATGAAGCCATAATAACTTCAAAATTTAATTATTTTTATACAGATAATAAAGATTATTTCGGTTTATATGCTAAATATTATCAAGACACTTCAAGTATTAATCAAGATTATACTTTACAAGAAATTCCAAATCTACATTATCATAGATTTTATGATACTTTATTTGATAATCATATTAATTATAAAGCAGATTTTTCATATAGCAATTTTTATAGAAGAGAAGGTAGCACATTAAATAGATTTCATTTTTATGTTCCAATTGAGTTTAATAAAAGCTTATTTGATGATTATATTAACTTTGTTTTAAATGAAGAATTTGAATTAGGACTTAACTTTTATAATAATTATAGTAGAAGAGATGATTATAATTTTAATTCTACTCATAGTGCTTTTATATATACTAATTTATTTAGAAAGTATGATTATATATTGCATAATATTAATTTTGGTTTTGGTGCTAGTCTTAGGACTGGTTCAAAAGAAATAGAAAATGAATTTTTCATACCAAATACTTATGATGATTTAACCTTTAACATTGAGTTATCTCAAATAATTTTTAGCGATAATGATAAAAAACTTAAGCATTCTTTAACGCTTAGGACAGAAGATTCTAAGTTTAATATTTTAAGCAATCAGCTTAAGTATTATTTTAATAATAATTTTAATATTAATAATACTACGGAGTATTCGTTTAAAAATTCTAATATTGATAGATTTTTTATAGAAGGCGTATATACAACCCAGCCATTTAAAATAAGTTCTGGATTTTATTATAATAAAATTGATGAGCTTCTTATGAAAAATAAGCCTTATGATAGATTTTTAACTAGTAAATTTCAATATGAATTTATGCCTTATAACATAATATATTCTCAAGCTTGGTTTAATTTAAATAGCAAGAAATTTGAAAACTATAGTATAGGTTTTACTCATAAAAAAAGATGTATAAATTATTCTTTAGAATTTAAAGAAAGCACAACAGCTAAACTTACTCAAATGGGTGTAAAATCTGTAAGAGATAGGGGAGTTTATTTGAAATTCAATCTTTATCCAATAGGCGGTGTAAGATATAATTTTGCTTTAAGAGGTGATGATACTTATGATTTTTGACAATCCTTTACAAGCTGCTAATAAATTTAGTGAAAAATTATTGCAATATAAAGAATTAGAAGGACATATAATTATAGGAAATAGTATTAAAAATATTCCTTTTATTGAGACTATTGCAAGTGAACTTAATTTATATTATGATATGCTTTTTAACAAAGGCATATATGCCCCAAATAATGAATGTCAGATAGCAAAAATTAGTGAAACAAGAGATATAGTATGTATTCAAGAATTAATTGAAGCTTTTTCCATAACTCAAGAATATATTTTATCAATGAGCACTGTGCTTTATGATGAATCAATTATGGGTAAAATTGCAAAATATAGAAAGTCTTTACCACTTAGCAATCTTAAAGGTAAGGATATTTTATTGTTAGACCAAGGTTCAAACAGCGGTTTAACTATTAATGTATGTCATAAAAGTTTATTGGGTTTAGGCGTTAGAAGTATAAAATATGCAAGTGCTTTAGTAGCTGCTGATGCTTATAATTATTATAATGATTTATTTGATAAAGTTTATTATTTAGAAAAAATAGAACATTTTATAGATAAAGATTATTACTACAAGCAACCACTTGAAATATCAAGTGAATATGCGTGTGAGATTTTAGAAACGAGCAATTATTATTTGCCATATCAAAAGGAGATAAATGAAAAAAATAATTAAGATTAACGATAAAGAATTAGTATTTGAACTTGATTTAGTTGCCAAACAAGCAAATGCAAGTGTTTTAATGACTTGTGGTAAAACGGTTATGTTAGCAAGTGTTGCTAGAGAAGATGAGTGTGTTAGTGAAGATTTTTTACCATTAACCGTTAGCTATGTAGAAAAAACTTATGCAGCAGGTAAAATTCCAGGCGGTTTTGTGAAAAGAGAAACAAAACCAAGTGATTATGAGACTTTAACTTCAAGAATAATTGATAGAACATTACGCCCATTATTTCCTAAGGGTTATTTACATCCAACTCATATCGTTGTTATGCTTCTTTCGGTTGAAGAAAATGTTGATATTCAGCCACTTGCACTTTATGCAGCAAGTGCAGCTTTATTTTTAAGTGATATTGAAATTGTATATCCAGCAGTTGGGGTTAGGGTTGCTAAGGATGAAAATGGTTTTGTTCTAAATCCTGATTTAAATTCTTTAGAACTTTCAAGTCTTGATTTGTTTGTAAGTGGTCTTAAAGATGAATTATTAATGATAGAAATGAAAGCAAATGAGACTAATAATTCAATGAATGAGATGAGTGAGAGTGAGTTATTACAAGCTTTAGAATTTGCAAAAGGTAGTATTTTAAATATAAGTAATGATTTTTATAATACTTTTAAAGAATATAAAAAATCTTATGAGTTTAATTACAAAGCTGATAGTGAAAATCTAGCAGTATATGAATATTTAGAAAAAAACTATTTAGAAGATATAAAATTTGCAATTAATAAAATGGCTAAAAGCGAAAGGGCAAGTGAGCTTAAAGCTATTGCAAAAAAAGTTGTTTTAGATGAAGAATTTATAAATAATAATTGGAGTGAAGCTGAACTTGATTATGAATTAAATCGTATTAAAAAACATATAGTAAGAAAGCAAATCTTAAAAGAAAGAAGAAGAGCTGATGGGAGAGCTTTAGATGAGGTTCGTCCTATTAGTATATTGACTAATATTTTACCAAATGCGCACGGCTCTTGTTTATTTACAAGGGGTCAAACTCAAGCATTAGTGGTTTGTACTTTAGGTAGCGACAATGACGCTCAAGCGATTGAATTATTAAATAATAAATCAACTACCTATGAAAGATTTATGTTTAATTATAATTTTCCTGGTTTTTGTGTAGGCGAAGCAAGTCCTTTAAAAGCACCTTCAAGAAGAGAATTAGGACACGGAAATCTAGCAAAAAGAGCTTTAAGTTCTTCAGTTAGTAAAGATTATGCTCACACTATTAGAATAGTTTCAGAAATATTAGAAAGTAATGGAAGTAGCTCAATGGCTAGTGTTTGTGGTGGCTCATTAGCTCTTCGTGCTGCAGCAGTGCCTAGTAAAAAACTAGTAGCTGGAGTTGCTATGGGGCTTATAATTGAAGATAGTGAATATGCTGTATTAACTGATATTATGGGCTTAGAAGATCACGATGGGGATATGGATTTTAAAGTAGCAGGTAGTGTTGATGGAATAACTGCTATGCAAATGGATATAAAATTAGGTGGGGTTAGCACTGAAATATTAACCCAAGCTTTAGAAGCTGCTAGAAAAGGAAGAATTCATATTCTTAATTTAATGGAAGAAGCAAATTCTAAGATTGTTATTAATGAAGAAATTTTACCTAAATTAGAAATATTTAGCGTAAGTGCTAATGATATTCCAGAAATTATTGGTCAAGGTGGTAAAACTATTAAAGAAATCATAGATAAATTTGGCGTTAGCATAGATTTAGATAGAGATAAAAATGAAGTAAAAATTAGTGGAAAATTAGTAAAAGAAGCTAAAGAATATATATTAAATGAAGTGTTAAAACCAAAATCTAAAGGCAAAAAACAAGCTCCTAAAGTAGAATTTGAAATAGGAACTAGATTTAGTGGAGTTGTTAAAAAAGTAGCTAATTTTGGAGTATTTGTAACCTTACAAGACGGCATTGATGGATTATTACATTCTAATAAAATTAAGGGCAAAAGCTTTAATGAGGGCGAAACGCTAGAAGTAATAGTTAGTGAAATTAAAGATGGAAAAGTAGGACTTAGTTTAGCAGATGAATGATTTATTTGATGGGATATTATTAGGACTTGGAGTTTGCGTTCCTTTTGGTCCTGTTAATATTCTAATTTTAAGTTATGCACTAAAATCTTTTAAGAATGCTTTTGCTTTAGGTTTTGGTGCTTTTGTCGCTGATTTACTTTATTTATCATTATTAAGCTTTAGCGTTTTAGAATTTATTAAAAATGATTTATTTTTAAATATTTTAAGTATTTTTGGCTTTATATTTTTAAGTTATTTAGCATTTTTAATGCTAAAGCCAGTAAAAGATATAAATCTTCATAAGAATTTAGAAAATACAAATATATTTAGTAATTTTATTAAAGGATTTTTACTAAATCTAGCAAATCCTTATGTAATCACATTTTGGCTTAGCGTTGCAACTATGCTAAGCACTAAACAAAATCCTATATATTTATTTTTAGGACTTAGCGTTAGCATACTTATTTGGATATTTTCGCTTTCGTTTTTTGTATATAAATATACAAATTTATTTAGTCTAAAAGTGCTAAAGATTATTAATATAATTTCTGCTTTTATTTTAGAATATTTTGCGATTATGCTTGTTTTAAGGAGATTTTATGACTTTTAAGGAATGTTTGGATAATAGATTTTCTTGTAGAGATTTTCTTGACTATGAATTAAGTAAAGATGAATTAATTAATATAGTAGAACTTGCAAAATTAAGCCCTAGTGCAACAAATATGCAACCAGCAAAACTAAGCTTTTTTAGTGGTAAAAGTCTTGCTAAATTAAGCGATGATTTATTAAATGCTGTAAAAAATAATTTAAAAAGCCAAGATATAAAATTATATCCTGATATTTGGTTTGAGCCTTATAAGAGCAGAAGATTTCAGACAGGAATTAAGCTTTATGAAGCACTTAATATAAAGCGAGATGAGAAAGAAAAAAGGCTAGAGCAATGGCATAAGAATTTTAAATTCTTTAATGCTAAAAATCTAGCAATTTTACATATTGATAATGGTTTAAACGAAGGCTCTTTGTTAGATTGTGGTATTTTTCTAGCTAATTTTTTAAATGCGGCTACATATTTAGGATTTAGCACTTGTGTTTTAGGTAGTATTGCTGAATATTGCGATACTATTAGAGAAAATGGGGTTGAAGGCAAAATCATATGTGGCATTGCAATAGGTAAAAAAAGTAGCGATAATGTAAATGATTTTAAAACTACTAGAGCAAGTAATGAAGAAATAATTAAATTTATTTAAAGGAGAAAAAATGAGTGTTACAATGGATTTTTGTATTTTTTCTATGAGCGATGATAGTAAAAGTGAAGAAATAGCACCAATTATTGAGTATTTAAGAAAGAAAAATATAAAACACAAATTAGGTGCAATGGGAACTAGCGTAGAAACTGATGATTTAAAAAGTGCTTTAAAAATTTTAAATAAAGCAAATAAATTAATTAATAAAGATAGAGTTTATTTAGTAGCCAAATTTGACATTCACAAAAGTAGAAATGATAATCTAAAATATAAGGTAAAATCGGTTAAAAAGCGTCTAAAAGATAAAGAATAAAATCTTTATGCTATGTTATAATTGCTCTAAGCCTACATTTAAGATTTTTTGTAAAACTTGTGAAAAAGAATTTAAATTACTTGAATGTAAAAGAAGAATTTTAGATGATGGTTTAGAAGTAATTAGCTTTTATAAATATTCTAAAATTAAAAAACTATTAAATCACAAGCATTTTATTAGTGGATATTTTATATTAAATAAACTCGCATCTTATTCTTATAAAAGATTTCATTTTGATAATGAATTAGCTTATGCTATAGGCTTAGATGATGATTGCTCTAGCGGATATTCTCATACAGCAATACTTATTAAAAATATGAAATCAAAAAATATTATTCCATTATATAACGCAATTAAAGCAAAAAATAAGATTATTTATAAAGGTAAAAGCCTTTCATTTAGAAAGAAAAATAAAAGAAAATATGAATTGCAAAAGACCTTGGATTTACCTGTAATTTTAGTAGATGATATTATCACTTCAGGCGAGTCTTTAAAACAAGCAAATTTAGTGCTTAAAAAAGCTAAAATTAAGGTTCTTTTTGCGGTCGTATTAGCCGATGCGAAAGTTTAGTTTGCTAGTATAAAAAAATCTTTACTTAAAGGAAAACAATGAATTTATTTGATAATAGTGAAATTACTATTGTAGATATTGAAGATAGTATAAAAACAAGCTATCTTGATTATTCTATGTCAGTAATTATAGGCCGTGCCTTACCCGATGCAAGAGATGGATTAAAGCCGGTTCATAGAAGAATTCTTTATGCAATGAATGATTTAGGAGTAGGTTCAAAAAGTGCTTATAAAAAATCAGCTCGTATAGTGGGTGATGTAATCGGTAAATACCATCCGCACGGAGATACTGCTGTTTATGATGCTTTAGTAAGAATGGCACAAAGCTTTTCAATGAGATACCCAAGTATTGATGGTCAAGGAAACTTTGGTTCAGTTGATGGAGATGGTGCTGCAGCTATGCGTTATACTGAAGCTAGAATGACAATTTTGGCTGAAGAATTGTTAAAAGATTTAGATAAAGACACCGTTGATTTTGTTCCAAACTATGATGATAGTATGAGTGAGCCTGATGTTTTACCTTCAAGAGTGCCTAATTTATTATTAAACGGCTCAAGTGGTATTGCTGTTGGTATGGCAACTAATATTCCGCCACATAGTTTAGATGAATTAGTAGATGGACTTTTATATTTACTTGAGAATAAAAACGCTAGTTTAGAAGAAATAATGCAGTTTATAAAAGGTCCTGATTTTCCAACAGGTGGGATAATTTTTGGTAAAAAAGGCATTATAGAAGCTTATAAAACAGGTCGCGGTAGAATTAAAGTAAGAGCAAAAACTCATATAGAACAAAAAGGAAATAAAGAGCTAATAGTAATTGATGAGTTACCTTATCAAGTAAATAAAGCAAGACTTCATGAGCAAATTGCAGAGCTTGTAAAAGAAAAGCAAATAGAAGGTATAAGTGAGACAAGAGATGAGAGTGATAGAGATGGAATTCGCCTTGTAATTGAGCTTAAGCGTGATGCTATGAGTGAAATTGTGCTAAATAATTTATTTAAAAGCACCACAATGGAGACAACATTTGGTGTGATAATGTTAGCAATTCACAATAAAGAACCTAAGGTATTTTCTTTAATTGAGCTATTAGATTTATTCTTAAATCATAGAAAAACCGTAATTATTAGAAGAACTATTTTTGAACTTGAAAAAGCAAAAGCAAGAGCACATATCTTAGAAGGTCTTAAAATTGCACTAGATAATATAGATGAAGTAATTGCATTGATTAAATCAAGTGCAGATACTGCAAGTGCAAGAGATGCTTTAGTAGAAAAATTTAGCTTAACTGAATTACAGGCTAATGCTATTTTAGAAATGAGACTTAGCCGTCTTACAGGACTTGAAAGAGATAAATTAGAAGATGAATTAAGAGAGCTTTTAGCAAAAATTGAAGAACTAAATGCAATCTTAAAAAGCGAAGAAAAAATAGAAGAAATAATTCACGATGAATTATTAGAAATTAAAAATAAATTTAAAGTTCCAAGAATTACTGAAATAGTAGATGATTATGATGAAATTGATGTAGAAGATTTAATACCAAATGAGCCAATGGTAATTACAATTACTCATCGTGGGTATATCAAAAGAGTTCCTACAAAATCATATGAAAAACAAAAGCGTGGTGGTAAAGGTAAAGTCGCAGTTACTACTTATGATGATGATTTTATAGAGAGTTTCTTTACTGCAAATTCTCACGATACGCTAATGTTTGTTACTAATAAAGGACAACTATATTGGTTAAAAGTTTATAAAATTCCTGAAGGTAGCAGAACTGCTAAAGGAAAAGCTGTTGTAAATCTAATCAATCTTTTACCAGATGAAAAAATTATGGCAATAATTCCAACAACTGATTTTGCTAAGACAAAATCACTTGCATTCTTTACTAAAAATGGTCTTATTAAACGCACGAATTTAAGTGAATATAGTAATATCCGTTCAGTTGGTGTAAGAGCTATTAATCTTGATGAAAACGATGAATTAGTAAGTGTTTTAATAGCACAAAATGATGATAGTGAAAATATTGATTTGGTTGATGAAAATAGTGAAATTATTGAAGATGATAATATTCAAATTGTTGAAGAAGAAAATTCTTTAGATGAAAACCAAGATAATCAAGAAGAGCAAGTTAGTGGAACTATGATTTTTGTAGCTACTAAAAAGGGTATGTGTATTAAATTCCCACTTACAAAAGTTCGTCAAATTGGTCGTGTAGCTCGTGGAGTAACTGCTATTCGCTTTAAAGAAGAGCAAGATTATGTAATAGGTGCAGTGGTTATTGAAAGTAATGAGCAAGAAATTTTAAGTGTTAGCCAAAAAGGTATCGCAAAAAGAACTGATGCAGGAGAATATCGCTTACAAAGTCGTGGTGGTAAGGGCGTAATTTGTATGAAACTTACTCAAAAGACAAAAGATTTAGTAGGCATTGTAATTGTTGATGATACTATGGATTTAATGGCACTTACAAGTAGTGGCAAGATGATTAGAACTGATATGCAAAGCATTAGAAAAGCTGGTAGAAATACAAGTGGAGTAATTGTTGTAAATGTTGGTAGCGATGAGGTTGTAAGCATTGCAAAATGCCCTAAGGAAGAAGACGAAGAAGAAAATTTAGAAGAAGAGAATGGCTTATTTGATGATAATTGATATTGTTATTTTAGCTTTCTCTTTAGCAATTGACGCATTTTTTGTAGCATTAAGTATTTGCTTAGTGCTACAAAAACAATCTTTAAAAAAGTTATTGGTTTTTAGTGCATTATCTGCTTGTTTTCAAGTTTTAATGCCTATTTTAGGATATTATGTAACTTATTTACTAAATGTAAGATATATGAAGTTAATTCAAGCAATTGATCACTATTTGATTTTTGTAGTTTTTGCATTTTTAGCTTATAAATTATTTAAAGAATTTTTAGATAATGAAAATGAGAATATTGATATTAGTTATGGGTCGTTGTTTTTGCTTAGTATAGTAACTAGTATTGATGCTTTAGGTGCAGGACTTATGATATTTTCTTTGGAATATAATTTATTTATTTCTTCTGTATTAATAGCTTTAGTTACATTTTTTATGTGTTTTTCTAGTTTGTTTATAAGCAAAATGAAAGTTAATAAAAAAATTTTACAACCAATAGGAAGCTTGCTACTTTTATTTTTGGCGTTTAAAATTGTAATAGTTCATATGCTAGAAAACATATAACTTGTAAATTCGTAACACTTTTTATAATTTTTTCAAAAAAATCTTTTGAAGTTTTTATTTTTTTTATATCATACTCCTTTATCACAAAAGGAGTATAAATGATTATAGGTTGTTTAAAAGAAATTAAAGACCAAGAATATAGAGTTGGCTTAACGCCTTTAGATGTTATTGAATATATAAATCATGGACATGAAGTTTTAGTAGAAAGTAAAGCCGGTGCTGGTATTGATATAAGTGATGAAGAATATATAAAAGCCGGAGCAAAGATTTTAACTAAAGAAGAAATTTTTGAAAAAGCTGGAATGATTATTAAAGTAAAAGAACCAATTGAAAGTGAATATAAGTATTTTAAAAAAGGACAGATTTTATATACATATTTACATTTAGCAGCAGATGAAAAACTTACAAAAATGTTAATAGATAAAGAAATATCAGCATTTGCTTATGAGACGATTCAAGAAGGTAAAAATCTTCCTTGTTTAGCTCCTATGAGTGCTATTGCTGGTCGTTTAGCGGTAATTCAAGGTTGTAAGTATTTGGAAAAAACTTATGGCGGTAATGGAATGCTGCTTAGTGGTCTAACTGGTGTTAAAAAAGGAAAAGTTGTAATTTTAGGTAGTGGTATGGTAGGGCTTAATGCTGCTCAACTTGCTTTTGGTATGGGAGCAGAAGTTGTAATTTTAGGTCGTGATGCTAATAGACTAGATTATATTGACCATGTATTTAATGGTAAGATTACTACTTTATATAGTAATATTTCAAATATATTAGATAGTATAAAAGATGCTGATGTAGTAATTGGAGCAGCTTTAGTTCCAGGAGCAAAAACTCCTAAATTATTATCTAGAAAACATTTAAAGCATATGAAAAAAGGTGCTGTTATAGTTGATGTTGCGATTGATCAAGGCGGTTGTTTTGAGACAAGTCGTGCAACAACTCATACAAACCCTATTTATGAAGTTGATGGGATAATTCATTATGCAGTTGGTAATATGCCAGGAGCAGTTGCAAAAACAGCTACTTTAGCACTATTAAACGCTACAACTCCTTATGGAATTAAAATAGCAAACCTTGGAGTAATTGGTGCTATAACTTGTTTTGAAAGTTTAAGATATGGTTTAAATACACATAAAGGACACTGCACTCACGAAGGTGTGGCAAATGCCTTTAATCTTGAGTATTTTAATCCTAAGAATTTCATTGCTATGTAATATGATTAGGCATTTATATTTTTTTATAAATGCCTATAGGTTTTTATGGGTTATTTTGTAATATTCAATAAAAGCCTATAAAAAAGATAAAAATTTTATTGTTTAAGTAATTTTTAAGTTTTTAAATATATAATAACAGCTTTTAATCACGGAGGATTTATAGCTCAGTTGGTTAGAGCAACCGGCTCATAACCGGTTGGTCCCAGGTTCGAGTCCTGGTAAATCCACCACCTCCTTTAAATTTAATAGAATTAAATCTTTCTTAGGCTTCAAGATTTTCTTTAGGAGAAAACGATGTCAAAAAATAAGTTAAAACCACTATTACCAATATGTTACATAGAAGCCCTAGAAAGATTTGCCTTTTTAGGCTTTTTAGGTATTTTTGTATTTTATTTAATGGATACATTTTCTTTTTCTAAAGGTGAAGCTAGTGCAATAAGTGCAAGTTTGGGTGCTGCTATTTATGCTTTTGGTATATTTGGAGCATATTTAAGTGATTTTTGCTTAGGTGCAAAAAGATGTGTAATTTTAGGAATTATTTTTCTTACTTTAGGGTATTTGTGTTTAACTTTTGATTTATTAACAATATCTCTTTTTTGCATTATTTTTGGTAGTGTATTAATTAAGTCAAATATTACAAGTTTGTTATCTAAAAGTTATCCTAATGATAGCGAGTATGTATTTAGTATGTTTTATATTTTTGTAAATATAGGATGTTTTTTGGGTCAAATTAGTGCTGGTCTTTTAATACTACATTCTTATAATTTAGCATTTTTCATATCATTTTTTAGTGTATTTTGTGCTATTTTAGTATTTTTTTATAATTCAAAATATATATCTAGCGAACCTATAAAATATGATTTTTTTAAAAATAATATAGCTATGCTTATTTTGATATTTTTATTTATTGCATTTTTAGCTACTCAAGAACTTTTGGTGGTTAGTAAAATTATAAGTATTTTTTCAATTTTAATTTTAATAATTTTTTATATTTTTATTTATAGAAAAATACCAACAAAAAATAATTTTAAAAAATTAGCTTTTTATTTAATAGCTGCTGTGTTTTTTTATATGTTGATTTTTCAAAGCTTTAATACTTTAAATATTTTAATTAAAAGTAAGGTTTCTTTTAGCATTTTAAATTATCAAATTCCAGCTAGTTGGTATTTAGCTTTTATGTTTTTAGTCAGTATTTTTACAAGTATGCTTTTAAGTTTTATAAGTAAAAAAAGCTCAATTAATGAAGCATTAATTATACCAGCAGCTATGATTATTGCTGCTAGTTCATTTATTGTTTTAGGAATGCTTAGCAAAGATGATTTTATTAATCCATTTTATATATTAATTACTTATTTTATGTTGGGTATTTCTCAAACAAGTATAGGGGTTTTAGGACTTAGCATAGTATCAAAATTAACTCCAAGTGGATTTAATTCAAGCACTATGGGAATTTGGTTTTTATGTTCTGGTGCCGCACAAGGAATTGAAGGAATTATTGCAAAATATATTGATAATATTAGTTATGAATTGTATTTTAGTATGCAAGGATTTTTTGTATTATTTTTAGCATTACTAATGTTATTTGCGTATAAATACTTAAAAGTATAACTATAATTTAATTGTTGATTAGTTCTAACGGATTTATGTGGTAGTTTTTTTGTGTAACTTCAAAAGTTAAATCCCTTTCAACTTTTCCAACAATGTTTCCTTTTTTTAATACTTCTCCAACCTTTGCAAGTTTGCTAAATTTTGATAAGTGAGCGTATATTGTGTGAATTCCATTTGCGTGTTCAACAATTACAACCTTATCAAGGACTGCAGTATCATTTGCAAAAACTACTTTTCCATCAAATACTACTCTTACATTGGCATCAGGCGTATTTGAGCGTAGCACTACATTTTCATTAAATATTTTTAATTTATATATAGGGTCTATGTAATCTCCAAATTTTTGTTTTACACTAAAATCAACTAAAGGTGCTATAGTTTTTGCTCCTGTATATTTTGCTACCTTTCCATCATAACTTAAGGTATCAGAATGTTTTACTTGTGTAGTTTGACTTGATTTTTTATTTGATTTTTCATTTTCTATGATTTTTAACTTAGCCAAAGTTGCTCTAATTTCATCTTGTTGTTTTTGTAAATTTGTTAGGCGTTGTTTATATATTTTTTCATCTTGTTTTTGTTTAGAAATTAAATTCTCTTGGCGTTTTTTAAGTTCGCTTAATTCTTTTGCTTGTTTTTTATAATTATCAATATTTACATTCATTTCACTAATTTTTTTTTGCTTATAATCAATTTGCTGTTGCGTTCTTGCATAATCTTTTGAAATTTTATAAAGCTCATTATTCAAAACTTCAGAAAGCGTGTTTAATACTTCAATAGAAACTATACTCATTGAGCTATCAATTAAATCTTTTGGTGCTATTAAATCATACGAAAAATCCTTAGCAATTATTTCAACTAATTTAGCACCTAATTTCTCTTTATCTTTCATTAGTTCTTTATTTTGTGTGATAAATGTATTTAATTCTCCATTTTGAGCATTTACAAGTTCTTGTAATTCTGCCGTTATATTTGAAGTTTTTTTAACTTTTTCATTTATTTCTTTTAATTTTTGTTCCCCTTCAATTATTTCACTTGCCAAATCTTCTAATTTTTTTGATATTTGTTCTTTTTCATTTTGAGTTTGCTCTAGTTTTTTTGTGTTGTTTTCTATTTGATTTGCAAATAAACTTAAGCTAAACAAAACTATTAGAAGTTTTTTCATTGTCTTTTTACCTTAAACATTACAATCATTATACATAGTAATGAAGCTAGTAAAGAATAAGAGCTTACTTCAATTAAGCTAGGTAAAAAATCAATTTGCGGTAAATCTATATCAAGTTTTGCTAAAAATTCTTTTATATAAGAGATATTATTAAAATTAATAAAAAACGCAAATAATAAAGCAAAACAAATTATATTATCTACAAATACAATCTTAAGCATTGGTGCAGCTCTTTGGAAGAAATTTGCCCCAAATAAATTAAGAATATAAATTCTATTTTCGTGCTCGTATTTAAAAATTTTTATTTGTTTTATAAATAAAGCAATAGATAATATGCTTATGCAAATTAAACATATATAAGAGATTAGTTTTATAATATTTAATAGTTTATATATTTTAATGTGTGTTTTTGAGAATGTTTCTACTTTTAAAACATTCGGTATTTTTAATAGTTGTTTTTTGATTTGATTTATTTCGTTTTCATTAATAAATTTAGTAAAGCTAATATTATAAAATTTTGGGAGTTTTGATTTTAAGGTATTTAAATTAGCATTTGTTATATCTTTTTTTAATTTATTAAGAATTTCACTAGGGTCTAATTCGTTAATACTTGAAAAATACTCAATATTAGCTAAATCAACTGCTTGAATTTCTAGCTCGCTTACTAATACTACGCTGTAATCTTTATTTAATTTGGTTTCATAATCTTTTATTAATTCATCAATAAAAAAGGCAAATTGAAAACAAAAACATATAATAAAAAGTGGAAAAATAAAACTAATATGTGTTTTAAATAAATTCATTCAAAACCCCATTTTCTATATTTAAATGCCTATAATTAAAATCAATTCTAGGTGGAATTTGATGAGTTACTGCGATAATGCAAGCATTGAATGTATTTCTAGCAGCGTTTAGTAATTGCCAAATAATATCAGCTGAATGAATATCAAGATTTCCTGTTGGCTCATCACATATTATTATTTTAGGATTGTGTATAATTGCTCTTGCAAGGGCTATTCTTTGTTGCTCTCCGCCACTTAATTCTAAAGGCATTTTTTTAGCTTTATGCTGAAGTTTTGTGTATTTTAATAACACATCTACATGCTTGCTGATTTGCTCATTTTTAACGCCAGCTATTTTTAAAGGTAATGCTATATTATCGTTTACATTTAGCTCGTTAATTAGCTTATAATCTTGAAAAATTATTCCTAATTTTCTTCTAAGTTTTAACAATTCAGCATTGCTAATATTTCCCATATTTTTAAACAAAACATGCAAATCCCCACTAAATTCGCTAAATTCTCCAAAAAAACTTTTAAGCAATGTTGTTTTCCCGCTACCACTTTTACCGGTGATAAATATAAAATCACCTTCATTAGCACTAAAATTTATATTATGCAATACTATTTCATTATTGTAGGCTAGAGTTAAATTATTGGCATTTATTAAAGTAGCATTGCTTTTCATTGTAAAAACTCTTTTAATTTAATAAATGCTTTTAAATTTAAAGTATTTGGGCAAAAGTCGTGAAATAAAAACTCAAATTCTTCATTTTCTTTACATAACAAATAAGAGCTACTTGGTGTGTCAAATCCACCATAAGCTATTTGAATGATTTTTGCATTATCACATTCATAAATTCTTGATATTTTTAAGAAAAAATCTTCATCAATATGTTTTATAAAATTAAGCTTATTAAAATCAATTTTGAAATTAATTTTTTGATTTATGATTTCTTGATTTAAATTCTTTTTATTTCTCACATAGCAAACAAAATCATATATATCTTTATTCATTTTAAGCCAACGGCTTTCGTATTTGCTTATTATCCTTGCGTTTTTATTTTTAAAATAATCATAGTCTAAATCATAAAAAATATTTTTTGTATATTCTGCATACATTAAACTATCGCTTCTTAATTCAAAAAATCCATTTTCTTTTAATACTCTTTCGCACTCGTTTTTAAATTCATTTGATACAACTCTTCTATAAGGAGCGTCGTCCCAAGGCACAGGAAAATGCAAATATATTCCATTTAAACAACTATTATTTAATTCTTTTATAGCTATTCTTGCATCAAAATCTAATAAATATATATTCTTTAAATCTTTAGCTAATTTACTTACTTGAATAAGACTAGGTTTATGAATTTCTATTCCAATATAAGTATTTTGAGGATTATTTTTTGCTTGATATAGCAAATGTCTTCCTGAACCAAAACCTATCTCTAAATAAGCATTATCTAATGAATTAATTAATTCTTTAAAGTCCTTAGGAGATGATATGACATTACTTGCTAATTCTTTAAATTTATTATAATGATATGCTTTTGATATGATTTCATCACAAAATGTTTTTTCAAATGCTTCTAAGGCTTTTTGCATTAAGGCTAAGTCGGTAATTTTTGTTAATTTATCAATTTTTACTACAAATTCGTTATTTTTTTCGTTAAGTTCTATAAAAAAACTAGAATTATTAATACTAGTATAAACTAAAGTTTTGCCTAATTGTGTTTTTGTTTTAAATTTAAATTCAACCTCCCCAACACTAATTGGCAAGGTTAAATTCTTTATATATTTTGCTTTAAAATTTGGCATTATTTAACACTCAATTTTGAACTAGGTTTTGATTCTATTCCAAATTCATCAACGCCAATTATTTGATAAACATCTCCAGGCACATATGTAGTATCTACATAATAATCATTTTGTATTCCGTTTGCAACTTCTGTTGAATTTTTAATAAGTTTATAGGTTCTTATACGATTATCCGTGCTAATCCATTTTATTTTTAGTGTATTTTCATTTTGTAATTCAAATCCTGTAAGAGCAGGAGTTTTAGGTTTATCAAGGCTCATTCCAACTACATTTACGCCAGTTTTTGCACTCTCAAGTCCGTCTTTATCTATCATAGTTACATAATAATATCTGCTTACTCCATCATCTCCTATATTATCCTCATAGCTATTTTCTGTAGTTGTAGCTAGCTCAAAAAATGGTAATAAAGATGCTTTTGAATAATATATTTTATAATGAGAAAAATCTTCATATTTAGGAGCGTCCCAAGTAAGAATTATTTTTTTAGGTAGGTTTGTAGTTACATTGATATTTACAATTTGTGGTGGTAAAACTTTACTAATTGCTTCAACTTCAGCACTAGCATCACTTTCAACTCCGTTATAAGTTAGTGCAGTTACTTTGTATTTAGCATATAGATTTGCTTTAACTTCGTCTAAATATTCAGCACTTAAGCGATTATTAATAGTTGCTACTTTATACCACTTATCAGAATTAGCGTCTTGTTTATAAATATTATATTTTACAACTCTTGAATCAGTATGCGGTCTCCAAATTATTTTGATTTTATTAGGAAGTCCTGCTATTGCTTGAATGAATGTAACTGGTTCAATTTTTCCTATAGTTTTTACATTTATAGTAGATAGTTTTGAATTACCTTCTTTATTAAAAGTTACGAAAGTATAAGCATAGCTAGTATCAGGATTTAAATTATTATCAGAATAATGAGTTGCATATCTATCATTTATAGTAGCGATTAGTTTGTCTTTTGCATTTTCATCATTTAGCTCTTTTCTATAAATCTTATAACCATCTATATTTTGATCATATATAGGGTCCCACTCAAATCCTATTTCTTTCATACCTTGAAGAGTTCTTATATTGTTTACCATAGTAAGATTATCAATCGGAGCAATTTCACTAAGACTTGTTGTGCTAGAGCACGCATTAAAACCTATAATAAAAGCTGTAAATAAACTTATTTTAATAATTTTCTTCATATTTTGCCTTTCGTGTAAAGATTTAATTATACTAAGTATGAATAATGATTTATAAGCATATCCTATTCCAAATTATTACTAAATTGATTTAATAAATTATGAGCTAGATTTAAGTCAAGTTTTATATCTTTAAAATCTTTAATAGTTTCATTAAAACTCAAACAATTACTTGAATAAAATTCCATAAAATTATTTGTTATTGGATGAGTGTAATTTATATAAAATGAATGTAGCATTAATCTATTTGCTTTATTTTTACTGCTCTCATCAGCATAAATACTATCTCCTAAAATATATCTATTTACACTTGCTAGATGGGTTCTTATTTGATGAGTTCTACCGCTTTCTAATTTTGCTGAAATTAAAGCTTTATCGTTTGTATTTGCAAGATTTATAAAATGAGTTCTAGCCCATTTGCCCCATCTATCTTCATTTAAGCCGTATTTTTTAATACATTCATCTTTGCTTAAAGATTGCATTTTTAATCTATTATTCTCATTTCTTTTTATATATTTTTCTATATGATTTTGATTTATTGTGTGGTTTGTAACTGCTAGATAAATTCTATTTACTTCTCTATTTTTAATCTGATTTGCCAAGCTAAAATATGCTTCATTGCTTTTAGCTACTAGCATAACTCCGCTAGTATCTTTATCAAGTCTATGCACTATTCCTGCTCTTATTTTGCCGTTAATATCAGCTAGTTTATAATTTCTCTCAAGTAGCCATTCTACTAATGATGCTTCTTTTAAAGAAGAGCAGCCGTGAGTTGCTACATTATTTGGCTTATTTACTACTAGCATACACTCATCTTCATACAGAATTTCTACATCAAAATTAGCTTCATATTTAATATTTATATCTTTTATATCAGGGTAATTAATCTCTATTTCATCATTTATATTTAGTTTATATGAGCTTTTAATTACTTTATTATTTACTAATACATTTTGATTTTTTATTAGATTAGAAATTTGTGAGCGACTTTGTCCTAAAACTTTAGCTAAATATATATCAATTCTTTCAATTTCACTTGCTACAATCTTACTCAATATTAACCTTTTTAAATCATATTCATAAACAAATTTAGCAAAAGGTTGTAAATTGATAAAACTAGATGGTAAAATTTTAACCCACTTTGATTTTATATTGCCATTGCTCGTATTTCCAATAATAATTTTTTCATTTTTATTAATGAATGAGGCGAATGAAGTTTTAGCGCATAAACAAATTATATATGTGATTGTAGGGTTTTTTGCTTTTTTTATATTTTTTTTATTACCCATTAAAAAAATTGAATGGCTTATTCCTTTTTTTTACTGGTTTTGCATAGGTTTATTATTATTAGTTGATGTTTTAGGGGCTACTAAATTAGGAGCTACTAGATGGCTTGAAATTCCTTTTACAAGATTTACGATTCAGCCTAGTGAGATTTTTAAACCTGCATTTTTATTAATGCTTGCTTATTTAATTAGACACAATCCTCCACCTGATGATGGATATAGATTTAAAGATTTTTGCAAAATTAGTTTTTATATAATTTTACCTTTTGTTCTTATTAAAAGTGAGCCTGACTTAGGTTCTGCTTTAATTATTTTAATAGTTGGCTATGTTACATTATTTTTAGTGGGCATTCATCACAAAATTATTTTAACAGGGGCATTATTGCTTGGAATTTGTATGCCAATAGCTCCTATTGTCTATGATAATTTAAATGATTACCAAAAGAAAAGAATTACCGATTTTTTAAGTGAAAAACCAAGCTATCAAGTAAGACAAAGTATGATAGCAATAGGAAGTGGTGGAATAAATGGTAAAAGCAAAGATGATGCTACTCAAACTCATTTTAAATTCTTACCAATTAGCACGAGTGATTTTATTTTTGCATATACTATTGAAAGATACGGATTTTTAGGTGCTTGTTTGCTTTTAGGATTATATTTATTACTGATTTTACATTTGCTAAGCTTTAATAAAAAGCTTAAAAAAGATTATTTTGCTAAAACTTTCACATCAGCTCTATCCATATTAATATTTATTTATGTTGGGGTTAATGTATCTATGACTATAGGGTTTGCTCCTGTTGTTGGAGTGCCACTGCCGTTTTTTAGCTATGGTGGAAGCTCTTTTGTAACCTTTATGATACTTTTTGGAATATATGAAAATTTATTATCATTTAGGTTTGACCCTGATTATAAATTAGTAAGAATTGATTTGTAATTAAAGAATTTAAAATTAAATTCTTTAATTATCTATAGGCTTTAATAAGCGAATTAATCTCATTAATATGTGGAAATCTTTTGCTATCACAACCTATTAATTCATTTTTTGAATATATTTTCTCATTATCACAAATAACTATAAAATCGCCTTTACTTCCTATTTCAAATTCTACTTCTATTCCTTGAAATTCACCAATTAATTCATCTGCAACCCTTGCAGCTTGTGGTTCATATTTTCAAGCATTACAATAAATGATTTTCGCTTTCATTTTTTCTCCTTACAAAAATATTACAAATTTAAAATAACTTAATTAATGACTAGAAATATTAAGTTATTTATAGTATTCTTTCGCATTTAATAAAAAATATTATTTGGTAAAGGTAAATATGAAGTTTTTAGAGATTTTAAAGGATAGAAAGCTAAAAGCAACTCCGCAAAGAATAAGCATTTTAAAAGTTTTATCAAAACACGAACACCCTAGTATTGATGAATTATACGAGCAAATAAAGGTTGAATATCCTGCAATTTCACTTGCTACTGTTTATAAAAATCTTAGCACTATGATTGATGAGGGTTTAGTAGTTGAGATTTCAATCCCTAATGATAAATCAAAATACGATATATATGAATACGAACATATTCATTTGGTTTGTAATAATTGTAAAAGTGTTTTTGATTTAGATAAAGTTAAGGCTGGGCTTGATAAATATCAACAAACTTTACAAACTAAGTTAGATAATCCTATAGAAAGTATTAAAATTACAGCGTTTTTGGCTACTTGTTCAAATTGCAAATAATATAAGTTAAAATAAGATAAAAAAGGAGTTTAGGTGAGTATTTTAAAACACTTTCTCTTTTTTACCTTAGAGAGTAATTTAGAGTTTAAAAAGCTTAAAGATAGTTTTTGTTTATTTGAAAATAGTCTTTATAAACTTGATATAATTGATAGTAATTTACATTTTTTAAAAGCTAATTTATCAAGAGCTGACATAGAATATCATACGAGTGAGCTTAGCTTAAATGAAGTAAAAAGCAAAAGTTTAAAATACAAAAGAGCCATCACTCAAGGCAAGATGATAGAACAATTTAATAATTTTTATATCTGCACTTTATTTGATGAAAATTCTCAAGATGGACTTAGTTTTAGTGAATATGAAAGATTAAAAATATTTTTAACTTATGGGCTTAAATCAAGGGATTTAAGCATTAGCATAGGACTTGCTTTAAGGATATATTTGTTTTATTTGAGTATTAATTCTAAGCAAGAGATAATAAAAGAAATTCTTAATTTATTCTCTTTTATTTACGAAGAAAATATAATAAAAACTATCAATAAAAATGATAATTTTTATGATAATTTATCTTGTATTATTTTAGATGAAAATAATTTTTATACCACAAATTGTGCTAAGGTTAATTTTGTAAAAATCTTTTCAAAAGTTTTAAGAAAAGAAGCTATAAAAGTATTAAGATTTAATGAAAGTTGCGAAAAATTAATAATATTGCTTGAATTTTTAAGCTTTTTTAAAACTCATAAAAAATTAGATTTTCAAGAAAAATTAGCAAAAAATAAAAGCGTTAAAAAAATAGCTAGAAAAATTAGTAAAATAGCTAGAACTTATTATTTAGGATAAATATGCAAAAACAAGAAAAAATAGTAGAAATGTTTAATGAAATAGCTCCAAGCTATGATAAAGCTAATAAGGTTTTAAGTTTTGGTATCGATGCAAAATGGAGATTTGATGCGATTAGTAAGGTTAAAGATTTTCTTAATTTAAATTCTAATTTAAATATAGCTGATATTGCTTGTGGGACAGGCGATATGTGTGTTTTGCTAAGTAAAATTCCAAATGCAAAGGTTGTAGGGATTGACCCAAGCAGTGGAATGCTAGAAGTGGCTAAAAAGCGTCATTTAGAAATTGATTTTAAATTAGGCTATGCAAATAATTTACCATTAGATAATGAAAGCGTAGATTTAATTACTATTAGTTATGGTTTTAGAAATGTGGTTGAAAAAGATGAAGCATTGGAAGAATTTAAAAGAGTGCTAAAGCCTAATGGAACGCTTTTGGTATTAGAGTTTTTTAAAAGAGAAAAGGGCGGTATAATAGGATTTTTCCGTGATTTTTATCTAAAAAAAATATTACCTATAATAGGTGGAATTTTAAGCAAAAACAAAGCAGCCTATGAATATTTACCTAATTCTATTGATGATTTTTACTCAAATGATGAATTTAAAGATAAATTAAAAGAGCATAATTTTGATTTAAAACTTTTCAAAACTTATAGTTTTGGAGTTAGTTCATTGTTTATAGCGAGTAAAAATGTTAGCAAATAAACTAGAAAAAACATATTTTAGTGTAAGCGAAATCAATAATCTTGCTAAAAATAATTTAGAAAGCACTTTTTTAAATATTGCAATTCAAGGAGAAGTTAGCAAGATTATAAATCATACTTCAGGGCATTGGTATTTTACTATTAAAGATGAGTTATCAAGCCTTGATTGCACTATGTTTTCAAGCTATAACAAAGGTAAGGCTAATTTAATAGTAGGCAATAAAATAATAGCCATTGGAAAACTTACCATATATCCTGCTAGTGGAAAGTATCAATTAAACTGCACTGATTATGAATTAGCCGATGGATTGGGCAAATTACAAGCAGCTTTTAATGAGCTTTATAAGAAATTAAAAGATGAAGGTTTGTTTTTAGATATTTATAAAAAACAAATTCCAAAAAATATTAAAAAAATTGCAGTAATTACAGCTATTAATTCAGCTGCTGCTAAAGATATTTTAAGAGTTTATGAAAACAACGAAGCTTATTTAATAAAATTAGTGTTTTTTGATAGTTTAATGCAAGGAGAAAATGCTAGTAAAAGAGTAATTGAGTGTATTAAAAAGGCTAATGAATTTGATTTTGATATTATATTAATAGCTCGTGGCGGTGGTAGTAAAGAAGATTTATTTTGCTTTAACGATGAAGCTTTAGTAAGACAAATCGTAGCATCTAAAATCCCAATAATTACAGGTTTAGGACACGAAATAGATACTCATTTAAGCGATTTAGCAGCTAGTAAGTATTATGCGACCCCAACTGCGGCTATGCAAAGCTTGGTTTATAATAAGTTTGATAGAATGCTAGATTTAGATAATTTACAAAATTATTTTAATTTAACTATTAAAAAACATTTGGATAAAAAAGAGCAAAATTATTTATATTTAGCAAGTAAATTTTCTAAAAAAGAAGTGAATTTTAAATTTAATTCATATAAAAATAATCTTTTAAATAAAAAGACTTTATTTCAAAATAAGCTAAAAAATATTTTAAAACAAAATGAGCTAATTTTAAATAATCAAAAAACTATTTTAAATAATAATTTTCATAAAGCCTTAGAAAATAAAGAAAAGCTTTATAATGTTTATGAAAATAAGATAAATATTACAAAGCTTAAAAGCAATATTTCAAGTATGCAATTTAGCCTAAATCAATATGAAAAACTAGCAAAGCAATCATTTAATAAGGCTATTTTAAATAAAAATCAATCTTTAAATGATTTTATAAAGAGTAAAAACATCATTGATTTTAAAATAAAACTAGCAAAAGATAAACTAGAAAATCAAAAAATACTATTAAATAACAGCTTTAAACCTAAATTTAAAGAAAAATATGTAAAAATAAACAATTATCAAAAGATTTTAAGCACTCATCAATCATTCTTAGAAAGTATTAAAGAGTATGCTAGAGTTATGAAAGATAATAAAGGCATAAAACTTAGTGCTTTAAAAGAAGGCGATGAAATCACGCTAAAATCAATTGATTGTGTAAAAATAGCAAAGATTATAAAGGAGTAAAAATGAGACAATACAATTTTAGTGCAGGACCATCTGAATTACCATTAGAGGTTTTAAAAGAAATTCAAGAAGAATTATTAAGTTATAAAAATAACGGCTTTTCTATTATGGAAATTAGTCATCGCTCAAGTTATTATGAGCAAATGCACAATGACGCTATTAAAGATGCAAAAGAGCTTTATGGAATAAATGATGATTATGAAGTAATTTTCGTTCAAGGTGGTGCTACTATGCAATTTAGCTTATTGGCTATGAATTTTAGCCTAGATAATAAGCCTTGTGAATACATTGATACTGATGTATGGACGCAAAAAGCTTGCGAAGAAGCTATCTTAGCTGGAGTAAATGCAAAAATCGTAGCTAGTTCAAAAGATAGTAAATATAATTATATTCCAAAAATTGCTTTAAATAATGATAGTTCTTATACTTATATTTGTTCAAATAACACGGTGCATGGAACTCAATATAAGCAACTTCCTATTTCAAATTCTCCTTTGATTGTTGATGCTAGTTCGGACTTTTTTTCTAAGAAATTAGACTTTTCAAATATAGGTGTTTTATATGGTGGAGTTCAAAAAAATGCTGGTATAGCAGGATTTGCATGTTTAATTATTAGAAAAGACTTATTAGAACGCAGTAAAAATAAAACTATGCCTAAAATGTTTAATTACAACACTTATGCAGATAATAATTCTTTATTTAATACTCCGCCTACATTTGCTATTTATGTATATGCAAAAATTATGAAATGGATTAAAGCTAAAGGCGGACTTGATGCAATTAATCAAGAAAATGAAATAAAAGCTAAATATCTTTATGATATTATTGATAATAGTAATTTTTACAAAGCTTATGTAAATAATGATGATAGATCAGTTATGAATGTTTGCTTTACTACAGGAAATGATGAATTAGACTTAGAATTTTGGAGTAAAGCTGCTAAAGAACACAATATGCTAGGTTTAAAAGGTCATAAAAAACTTGGCGGATTAAGAGCTAGTATTTACAATAGTGCTAGTTTAGAAAAAGTTAAAATTTTAGGCGAATATATGAAAGAATACGAAAGGGTTCGTGGATGAAAAAAGGCTTTTCATTAATTGAGCTTATATTTTCTATGGTTGTAATTGGAATTAGCTTAGCAGCTATTCCAAAAATAGTTAATGCTAGTTTAGAAGGCGATGAGGTAGGTTATAAACAAGAATATTTTTATGAGATAAAAGAATTTTATGGGCTTATTAGAAATCTTCCTTTAAGCGAACTCAATATGGCAGAAGATGAATATAAAAAAAATAGTTTATTATCTCAATATGCAATGGAAAATAGTTTACAATCAGATATTAAATATAAATTAGAAGAATTAAATCAAATTAATATCAATTCACGATATTACACAACACCAATCTCAAAAAGTGTAGCAAATATAAAAGGTGCTTTAAAAAAAATAAGTGGTAACAATACTTATAATGATACAAATATTTTAAATCAAAAAATAAACTATGAATTAGGGAAATTTTCAAAAGTAGATAAAAATTTTAAATATTCTTATGATGCTTTTACGGATTGCAATGAGGATAATGAAACTTCATTATGTGGTTATATAGGCGGCAAACCTGGCAAACCTGGCAAACCTGGCAAACCTGGCAAACCTACAATGCAAACTAGTAAATTACAAATCAAAGATGATAGTAATAATGTATTTGTATCATTTTATGTAATTTTTAATAAATTTGGAAGATTAGATAGTATTTATAGCCAATATCTAATGAAGGCTAGTGATTCCACTTGGGATAGCACTAATGAAGCAAAATTAAAAAATTATTTAAGTTTATAAGGAAGTAGATGAAAAAGGCTTTTACGATAATAGAATTAATTGTTGTTATTGTTATTTTAGGAATAATTGCAGGGCTTGGAATAGAGATTATTAAATTTTCTTACGATAACGAACAAAGAGTTAGAGCATTAAATGAACTTGAGCTTAAATCTCAAGCTACTATGGACTTTTTAACAGCACATCTAAACAATGCTATTAAAAATAGTTTTAGACTTAAAGAAACTGAAGATTCTGAATGTGCAGGTAAGAAAAATAGTTCTGCAATTAAGTGTAAGTTTGTTTTTAATATTAAAGATGAGTCTTTAAAAAATACTCCTGATATTAAAAATCCTTTTAAGATTTTTGAATGGGCTAGGATTGCTATTATTGATAAAAAGCATAATAAATGGGACGGGCTTAACGAAACTAAAAGTGTTATTAAAGCAGCTGTAGATAATAAATCAGATTGTTATGATGATTTAATAAAACCTAATTATTTTCAATGTTTTTCAAATAGTAGAATAAACCAAATATTGACAACTTACGATGAAGGAACAATACTTGGTATATATTTCTTAGGAGATAATATTGCAACTTCAACTTCGTTTATGGAAAAAGATTTATATGATTTTGAAGTATATTCTATAACTTCAACTACTGGAACTATAAGCAAAGCAACTAGAATTAAATTAAGATTAGATGAGAAAAATTTTACTATGAGTAATGTTTATGTATTAGTTGATAAGATTGAAGGTATTTTATATGATAATAAAGAATTAAAATATTATAGTTATGATTTTAAAGATAAAAGACCAAATTTCGCAACAAATACCATTGATAAAGTAACACTTGTAAATAATGTTAGTGATTTTATTATTAGTAATAATAACGGCGTTACTAAAATTAAATTATGCTTAGAAGTAAATGATTTGCCAGGTAGTTTTATTACTAAAAAGACAAGCCTTAAAGTTTGCAAAAGTGGGGTAATAATATGAAAAAATCAGGTTTTAGTATGATAACTGCTATTATATTTATTATTTTAGTAAGCGTTGTTGGAGTTTTAACACTGCAATCATCAAAAAGCACCGTGTCATTTGCAGCTAGAGCTTATCTTAAAGAGCAAGTTGAACTTATAATGGACGGGGCTAGAGCTAAAGCTTTGAGTGATTGGTTTAATTCAGAAAATCCCGATGATAAAAATGAAGATAGTATATATAAAGAAGGTAAATACAATAATACATGTGATGATATAAAGGCTTTTTGTATCCGCAAAGGAGATAAAGGTGTAACTAGAACTTATTTTTACCCTAACTATGAGGATCAAAAATATATTATTAATATAGAGTATTTTAAAGTAAATCCAGATAATGCTTTAAAATTTGATAAAAACACCGTTTTAGCAAGAATTAGTGTTGAGACAGGAGAAGCTTTATCAAAAGTAGCAAAAATTAGATTAGTAAGAGATTACACAATAGGAAATTAAAGGAAATATTATGCAAAAGCAAGTTTTATTAAGCTATGGTGGTGGCGGAGATGAGATGAATGAGTTTTTAAATAATTTTATTTTAAAACATATTCATGCTGATAATTCTCAAGGACTTAGCGAAGATGCTGCTGTGTGTGATGGTTTTTCTAAAATCGCTTTTTCAACTGATTCTTTTGTGCTTGACCCAATTTTTATTAATGGTGCAAATATAGGTAAAATCGCAGCTTGTGGTTCTATAAATGATGTTTTGATGATGGGAGCAAAGCCTAAATATCTTACTTTAGGTCTTATTTTAGAAGAAGGTTTTTTACTTGATGATTTAGCAAAAATATTAAATGATTTATCAAATACTGCAAAAGAATTTGAAGTAGGAATTAAGTGTGGGGATTTGAAGGTAGTTCCTAAGGGTAAGGCTGATAAGATATATATAAATACAACTTGTATAGGCGATGCAAATGGATTTATTAATAATAATAAAATTAGCACAAAAAATATAAAAGAAGGTGATGCTATTATAGTAAGTGGTGATTTAGGAAGACATGGAGCTTGTGTAATGGCTGCTAGATTTGGTTTTAACTACGATATTATGAGTGATGCAAAATGTTTATATAATGAAGTAAAAGATATTTTAAAATACGATATAAAATGCCTAAGAGACGCTACTCGTGGTGGTTTATCTAGCGTGTTAAATGAATTAGCAAAATCAAGTGGCTTGGAATTTATAATCAATGAAAGTGATATTAGTATAAGTGATGGGGTTTTAGGGCTTTGTGAATTATTAGGATTTGATGCTTTAGAATTAGCTAATGAAGGAACATTTGTTTGTATTTGTTCTAAAGAAGATGCGCAAAATGTATTAAAAGAATTAAAAAAATACAATGATTTTGCAAATATAATAGGTGTAGTGCATAAGTCAAAAAGCCCATCAGTAAAGCTTAATAATAGCTATGGTGGAAGTAGGATTTTACAAATGCCAAAAGGCGAATTATTGCCAAGGATTTGCTAATGCATGAAATGGCAATTGTTAATAATCTTTTAGATGAGTGTGAAAGAATTAGAATAAATAATAAAGCTACAAAAATTACTAGAGTAAGAGTTAGCATAGGTAGGCTTAGTGGTGTTGAAGAGCATTATTTTAAAGAAGCTTTCAATGCTTTTACTAGTGATAATAATTCAAGCTATTTCAATGCTAAATTAGAAGTAGTTTTAAAAGAACTTGAACTTTTTTGCAAAGATTGTAATTGTAGTTTTATTCAAAATAAAAATGAGTTTTGTTGCAAAAATTGCTCTAGCAATAATGTTGAGATTAAAAGTGGCGATGAATTATTATTAGAGCAAGTTGAATTAGAGTGATTTTAGTTATCAATTAGATATTTATATACTATATCTTGGCGTTTTGAGATTTGGTTTATAAAATACTTAATTCTCTCATCGTTTGTTAGAATTTTATCATCTATTTCATCATAAAAATAATAAGGCAAGTCATTGCTTATATTTTCCATCATTTTAAATCTAGTGATTAAAATTCCAATATCTGATTGTTCTTTTAATTGAATTTTATTATATTTTGAATATAAATACTCATTTAATGATATACATAAGTTATTCATTTCTAAAACTGCTTCTAGTAGTCTAATTTGCTCAATTTTATTATGTTTGTTTCTGCTTTCGTATAAAAGGTTTTTAAGGCTTTTAATATTTAATAAAATTTTATTTTCATAATTTAAATAATCTTCTTTTTTAATAACAGCACTTAAGAAGTTTTTAAGATTATTTATTGCGTCTTTTAAAGTAGGTTTTATATCATCTTCGCTTTTGCTAGGCCAAAGATACGAAAAGGTATAAACTATAAAAAATGCTACAATAAAATCAATCAATCTATATACAAGTAATCTTTCATAATCAAGCCCTAAACTTGCAAATAAAATAGCAAGATTTAACATAATAAAAATAGTTGCTATAAAATATGGAAAATGCTTAAAATATATACAAGCAAAATATGATAAAAATAGCACTACAAAAATTAATTTTGAATGTATTGAAAAAATAATTAAAAGTCCTAATGCAAAGCCTATGAGTGCTGCATAAATGGTTTCTTTATTATTAATTGTAGTTGAATTGATGGTTTCTTTAAACATTGTAAAAACACCCATCGCTATCCAAATTCCGTGGTCAATTTTGAAAAATAATGCTAAAAATAATGAAAACGAAGTTGCTAATGCAACTTTTATTGAGAATTTAAAATACTTATTATCAAAATGAAACTTTTCTAAAATAGTTTTAATTGTGATTTTTTTATCTTTTGGTTTTAAGGTTAATTGTTTTGCTCCACCTTGTTTAAATAATTCAAGCTTGTAATAAAGAACCTCTACTAAGGTGCATAATATTGGTAAGGTATTTAATTGTTTTAATCTATCAAGACAAAATGATTTGAGATTGACTTTTTCATCTTTAAATATCTTTTTTAATTCTTCAAGATTAAAAATAATTTCATTTTGAATATTTTTTATATGAGCATTTTTTGAATTTTGTTTAAAAAATGTCCTTAGTGAAAATAAAGCAAGTGCTATTTCTTCACACTTTAGCAAATAAAACATAGCCATTTCTTGGTGTCTTATAAGGCTTGAGTCTTTTATATTTACTGATTTACTTTCAAAAAGTCTTTTAAATTCATTTATCCTTGTTACGAATAAATTTTGCCACATTTCATATTTGCTATTTGTCATATTTTCACTCATATAAATCAAATCATTTAAAAGCATTATAAAACTTCTTCTAGTAAATCCACCATAAGTATAAAATGCAAAAGTTCTAAAAATAGTTGCTACGCAAGAGCCAATTAATGTCGCATAAAATACTTCTAAAGAATCAAAATTATTTAGACTAGCACTAATTAACATAGCCATAACAAGTAAGGTTGCATATATGCCAACTTTGAGTGCGTCTTGTGAAATTGCACCTGCAAAAATAACAGCGAAAATCCAAATAAAACTAGGAATTGCCATAAAAAAATCAAGTTTGATTAAATAAGGAACTACTAGAGCAAAAAAACAACCAAAAAAAGTAAAAGCTAGCAAATATAATATTTTCTTAGTTCCTACCGAATTAAGATTGTTCATATAAAATATAAAAACACAAGATAAAACACTAAAAATAGTATAGTTTTCGTGAATTGTAAAATAGCTTATGATTAAGCAAATAGCAAGTCCAACGCAAGCTTTCATAGCGTATAGTAATGAAAAATTACTAGGGTCGTATTTATGAAAATACACTTTTAATTTTTGATACGAATTAATAAAATATTGTTTATTTAGTTCCATATTGCACTTCAAAATAATTTGTAATTTTATTTTTAAATTGTAAAGCTTCTATTTTTCTTTTAAGCTCTTTATTTTCTTCGCTTAATACTTCTCTTTTATCTTTTAATTGAGCATAAACTTTACTTGATTCATAGAGTTGAAGTCTAACCCAAACTAAGCTAATTGATATAATCATTATTATAAAAAATAATAATATTAGCCTTTTGTTAAAACCTAAAATAGAATAATCTTGGTATTTATTTATTAGTAATTCTTCTTTTTCTTCTGTACTTGTTCTTATGTTTTTCATTATTTTAAATAAAACGCTCTAAGTTTTGCACAACTTGACCTAGAATTATATTTTATTTCTTCTTTGCTAGGTTCAATTGGTTTTTTAGTAATAATTTTTCCTAAGGAATGGTTATTACCACATTCACATCTAATTGCAAATTCATCACAAATGCAATTATTTGCCCATTTTTTAAAAGTGTCTTTTACTATTTTATCTTCTAAAGAATGAAAAGTAATTATACAAATTAGACAATTTTTAAATTCTTTCAGTTGCTCTAAAAATCTTTTAAGCACTCCTAATTCATCATTTACTTCAATTCTAATTGCTTGAAATATTAAAGTTTTTAGGCTTACACTACGATTGTTTAACTTTGCATTTCCTATTATTTTACTAAGTTCTTTGCAAGAGTTAATAGGTCTATTTTTGATAATATTTGAAGCTATATCAGAAGCTAGTTTTTCTGGTAATTCTGCGTAATTTTTAAAAATTTCACTTAGTTGCTTGCTAGTATAGGTATTAATTAGAGTTTTTGCATCAAAATCTTTATTTTTATCCATTCTCATATCTAATTCACTAGAATCAAAAGAAAAACCCCTATCATCTTTATCTAATTGCAAACTAGATACTCCAATATCTGCTAATACACCTTTAATTTCATTTTTGTTATTAATGAAAGAAAATATATTTTCATAATTTGTTTTATAAATTTGAATATCTACATTAAATTCTTTTAATTTTTCTTTAGAATAATTGATGGCTTCTATATCTTGGTCACACGCTATTAGATTTAGTTTATTATTATTTTTTAATATAGCACTAGCGTGTCCTGCATAGCCCAAAGTCGCGTCAAGATAATAACCATTATCTAAATCTTTAAATAATTTAACTACTTCATCTTTTAAAACGGGAATATGAATTTGCAAATGCTTACCTTGTAATTTAATATTGTATATATAATAAATAAAACTTTTTAACAAGGATATAATAATGTTTGCTGAAATCAAAAAATACGCAAAAATAATGTATGAAAAAGACTTTATATATGGACTTAATGGTTCTATATCTTCAAGATTTGAAGATAATGCGTTTTTAATAAACAAAAATACAATATTTAATGATGATAATTCATTCTTTATTAAATTATTATTAAATGAAAATTATAAACAATATGATGCTTGTAAATATGTAAAATTACATTCAAAAATATATAATTCTTTTTCACAAGCTAAAGTGATAGCCGTAGTTTGCACTAAAGATATAATGAAAATATGCAATGGTTCAAGTTTGAAATATCAAAATCAAAATATTTTTATAGAAAATGAATTAATTTTACAAGATATGAATGTTTTAATAGATAAATTAAGAAAAAATAAATCTAATTTTTTAATGATAAAGAATTTTGGATTATTGATTTTTGATAGAGATTTTAATGGTTTATTTTCTAAAATTTTTGATATAGATTTGCAGGCTAAAATTTCTTTATAAATTAAATCTTTGTTAATGCTTATAAGATAGGATTTTTCTTTAAAAACACTTGAAATTAGGATAAATAATGATTACTTGGATGCAGCGTCATAAAAAATATTTAGTTGTTACAATTTGGATTAGCGTTATAGCATTTGTTGGTGCAGGAACTGTTGGTTGGGGTAGTGTAGATTTAAATAGTTCAAGAAGCAAATATGTAGCAAAAGTAGGAAATTTAGGCGTAACACATAAAGAATTTAATGATAAATATAGCGAATTATTTTATATTCAAAATCAATTATCTAATGGTGAATTAACAGAAGAACAAGCGTTAAAATTAGGACTGGATAAACAAGCATTAGTGGAATTAATAAGAGAAAAATTATTATTAAACTATGCTAATGATTTGGGATTTTATGCTAGTGAAGAAGAAGTTGTAAAAACAATAGCTAGCTATGAGTTATTTAATAAAAGTGAAGAAGATAAAACATTTGATAAAAGTAAATATTTAACATATTTAAAAAATTTAAGAATGAGTGAAGCAGATTTTGCTAATCAAATTAAAAATAAATTAGAAATTTCTAAATTATTAAAATTACTAGCAGTTCCAGCAAATAAAGAAGAATTAGAAATCGCAAATGCTAGTTTAAATATGCAAGATGAGATAAATTTAAAAATTATAGATTTGTCTAAAGAAGAAGATAAAATCAAATTAAGCGAAGATGAATTAAAGTCTTATTGGCAAGAACATAAAGATGAATATAAAACTGAACTATCATATGATTATTCTGTATATACATTAAATCCTAATTTAGACAATTTAATTGAAAGTGATATGAAAACTTATTGGGAAAATAATAAATTTAATTATAAAGATGAAGAAGGCAAAATTAAAGAATATGAACTAGCATTAAATGATGTTAAGATAGATTTTGCTTTAAGTTTGTTAGAAAAAGAAGCTAAACTTGATTACATTAAGTTAAAAAATAATGAAATTAAATTCCAATCAACTACAAATCAAAATGCTTATTCTGAATTAGTTTTACAAAATAAAGATTTAAAAGTAGGTGAAATGAGTAAGCCTTTTATTATGGATAATAAATATTACATAGTAAGACTTGATAAAATAAATCAGCCAACTGCTTTAGAATTTGAAAAAGCTAAAATGATGGTAGAAGAAGATTTAAGAGAATTAAAATTTAAAGAATTATTGTCAAATACAGGCGAAGAAGAATTAAAAAAAGATAAAATTAATGGCAAAAATATAGGTTTTATATCTAAAGTTTCTAAAAATAATACCGATTTAACAGATACAGAATTTTTTACATTTGTGAGCGAGTTATTTTTGAAAAATACTAAAAAATCTTATGTGCTTTTAAATGATAAAGTATTAGTATATGAAATACTTTCTCAAAAATTAGTTGATAATACAAGTGAAAAGAATAATACTGATTTAAGTAATGAGTTGAAAAATATTAATTTTACTCTTATGCTTGATGATTTAATAAAAGAATTAGATAAGCGTTATGAAATTAAAAATTATTATAAAGGTAGTGAATTTTGAATATTTTAGCTATTGATCTTGGTTCTAGTTTAATAAAAGTAGCTATTGTTAGTTTTGATGGGGAAGGTATCAAAGTAGTTAGTGTTGCTAATACACAAACTTACGGAATTAAATCTGGAAAAATTACAAGCATTAATGATGCAAGTAATTCCATTAAAAAAGCAGTAAATAAGGTTAAGGAAAATTTAAGTATTAATATAGATAAAATTGCTGTTTCTGTTAGTGGAGCTTATACGAATTCTGTAACTGGATATGCTGATATAAGGCTAGATGCTAATGGCTCGGCAATTACGATTAAGGATATAGAAAAAGCAATTAATGCTGCTAGAACATCTGCAGATATTCATAGCGATCAAATTCCAATTCATATACTGCCTTATAGATTTAGAGCGAATAATACTGATAATATTGAAGATCCACTTGGTATGATGGCTTCAAGCTTTAGATTGGAAGCTAATATTATTACTATGAATAAAAATGATTATGAAAATATAAAGCAAATATTATCAAATGCTGATATAAAAAACTATGTTTTAGTATCTTCTATATATGCTAATTCAATTTATTGTTTAAATAACGATGAAAGAGAAAATGGTGTTGCTATCATTGATTGTGGTTCGCAAGTATGTGATATTGCAATATATGCTTATAATTCAATTATATGGATGTATTATTTTCCTTTTGGTTCTTGGCATATTACAAGCGATATTGCTAAATATCTTACCGCTAGCAATGAGGTTGCAGATAAGATTAAATTACAATTTTCTTTATTTAAAGATGAAGAAAATAGCACTCATGTAGAATATTACAAAACCGGTTCTCAAACTCTTGATAGAGTATCTGTTGAATCAGTTTCAAAGTGTGTAAATATGAGACTTACAGAAATGCTTGAATGTATATATGCTAGCATAGATGATAGTCCTTATGAGAAATTTTTCTCAAGAGTAGTTTTAACTGGAGGTTGTTTCAAAATAGACAATATGGCTGAAAGAGCAACTCCTAAATTTAACAATAAAGCCGTAAGAACCGTTATAGAAAAAAATAGCGTATTTTATGGGGATAATGAGATTTTTACTATGCCTGAATATACATGTTTATTAGGCCTATGTATGTATTCTTGTGGTTTTCATACTAAATATGAGCTTAATTCTAGTGGTGTTTTATTAACTAGACAAAAAACCACAGAATTAGAAAAAATTATAGATTTTTCGGTAGATAAAGAAATAGAAACTAAAAACAATACTTCTTATTACACAAATATAGATGTTAAGGAACAAAAATTGCTTAAGATTGAAAAAAATGACAAAGATGAAGTATTAGAGTCATTAAAGATTAGTTCTAATGAAGAAAAATCTGAAGGCGTTTTTGCTAAATCTTGGAAGAAAGTTTGTGCTTATATAGAAAGGATATTTTAAGAAATGGATTTTGATATTTTAGGTGATAATATAGATTTTAAAGTAATGGAGAGTGAAATGGATTGCGGCGTTAAGATAAAAGTAATTGGTGTTGGTGGAGCAGGTGGAAATATGATAAATCATATTGTAGAAACTTGTGCTAGTTCTTTAAAAGTTGATATTTCTAATGTAGATATTATGATTGCAAATACTGATATTCAAGATATAAATAGGTCAAAAGCAAACATTAAAATACAATTAGGACCAAAGAAGACAAATGGTCGTGGAGCTGGTGCAAATCCTGAAATAGGTAGAATTTCAGCTGAAGAAGTTGAAGATGAAATTAAAGAACGCTTAGCAGGAACAGAATTATTATTTATCGCCGAAGGTCTAGGCGGTGGAACTGGCACTGGTGCAGGTCCAGTTATTGCTAAAATTGCAAAATCTTTAGGCATACTTGTTGTTTCTGTTGCTACATTCCCATTTAGTTATGAAAAAGCTAGAATTAAAGCTGCTGAAAAAGGATTAGAAGAGCTAAAAAAAGAAAGCGATTGCGTTATATTAATCCAAAATGATAAGTTAAAATTAGTAGTTCCAAAAACTTTAAATACTAGAGAAGCTAACAAATTTGCTAATGATGTTTTAGTAAATGCTGTAACCGGCATAATTAAAATGTTATTAATTGAAGCTGATACTAATATAGATTTTGCAGATGTTACTTCTGTTATGAGCCATCGTGGAACAGCACTTATGGGAATGGGAAGAGCTGAAGGTGAAAATGCTATTAAAGAAGCGTATGCAAATGCAATTGATTCTCCATTATTAGAAAATTATACAACTAACCTACAAGATGCTAAAGCTATGATAGTATTTTTTAGCTATGGTGAAAATATTCCTTTCTTCCAACTTGTTGAGACAATGGAAGAGATTTCAAATTCTAGTAACGAAGATTTAAATGTATTCTGCGGACATGTATTAGATACTAGCTTGCCAGCTGATGCTGTTGAAGTTACTATTATAGCTACAGGTTTTGATGAAACAAGAGCACAAAAAGCTAAAATTGAGCAAGAGAGCAAAAAGCGTGAAGAAGAGTTAAGCTATAAAATAGTTCAACCTGAAATGCAAAAAGTAAGTGGCGGAACAATAAAAGTAGATTATAAAACTAGAGATTTTAACGAACCTGCATTCGTTAGAAATGGTCAAGATTAATATAAAAAATTGGCTTAAAATGTTGCTATAATTTTATTTATGGGGGACAAAATATCCCCCAAATGTCCCCGCAATATTTTTTGCATATATTATTTAAAAAGATTTTAAAAGTATTTCAAAGCCGATTTAATGGGCTTTTATAAAGATTTTGTAAAGTATGTTGTAAAGGTTTTTTAAAAGCATTTTATGAAATGTAAAGCAAAAACTCTTATTTTATACACTTTGTAAAGCACTTACATTTTACAAAAATCAAGCTTAAATAACGAGCACATAAAGCTTTCAACTTATTTTATATCACTTACATTCTTTACATAAGTTTATATAATAAAAAATCCAGCAATGATTAAAAACCCATTGCTAGATTTTTTTTCTAAAAGCAAAATAAATTAAGATTAATTGTAAAAATGCTAAAAATAGTATTAATTTTATAGAATTTAAAAAGCCAATTTCGTAATTATTATTAAAAATTATAGATATTATCATCACAGCATAGCTTCCAAAACTTTGTTGAAAAGTATTTATATAATTATTTGCATTTGTTTTATCTTTAGAAATTTTTATAGAGTAAGAAATTAAAGCACTCATAGATAAGCCTTGTGCGAAAGCATAAATTAAATAACATATTGAAAGATTTAATAATGTTTTTTCTTCAATATTTAATAATAAAATATTTGCAATTATTATGATAAAAATACCTAGCAAACTTAATTTAAAAGAGCCAAATTTATCGCTTAAATATCCGCTTATTGGAGATAAAATAGCAGCAATTAATGAGCCTAAAAGCATTACTTTACTAGCTTCAAAATTATCATAATTTTTATTCATAATTAAATAATTCGGTAGTATTAATGAGTAGCTTAAAGCAAAAAACTGCATTAAAAATACAATTAAAGTAGATGAGAAAAATTGCAAATTCTTAGCACTTGCAATAATTTTGCTTTTATTTAGCATAAAAATAATTAAAATACTAAAAAATAAAATATAAATATATTTAATACTTATAGCAACACTAATTACTAGCAATACAATTAATATATATTCTTTTAAGTCTAATTTATATTTTGTTCCAAGATTTGGAATATTTTTAATTCCTAAAACAAAGGCAAAAACCAAAAAAGGTATTAAAAATATAAAAATATCTTTAAACTTAAAATATTTCATAATAAATCCACCATAAATTGGCCCAAAACCAGGTGCAGTCGCTACTAAAAATATACAAAATCCCATCAAAAATCCGAAGTATTTTTCACTAGCTTTAAAAATTACCATATTAAACATAAGTGGTAGAGCAATACCTGCAGCAATTCCTTGTAAAAATCTAGCAAAAACTAAAATATAAAACTCACCTGCACTTGAGCAAATTATTAGGCTTATTAAAAATAATAAATTAGTAAAAATAAAAAGTTTTTTAGTATTAATTTGATTTACTAAATATGAGCTTAGTGGCATTGTAAGTGTGATTGCTAGTAAAAACATAGAAGTAAGCAAAGAAGCTTTATTGATATCAATATTAAAAGTTTGTATTAAATAAGCAAAAGTTACATTTAAAGAAGTTTCAATTAATACGCTTAAAAATGATATTAAGCCTAAAGATATTAGGCTTAAAATTAGATTTTTATTCATTAAAATCAATTACATATCTAAAAGAATTTGAATTATTCAATAAGTCATCATAAGCTTTATTAATTTCATCAGGTTTTATGATTTTAACTTCTGGATAAATTGAGTGTTTTAATGAAAATTCAAGCATTTCTTTAGTTTCTTTAATGCCACCTATTAATGAGCCATAAATTTTCTTATGACTTACTCTAATTAAGGCATTTAGACTAATTGATACTTGCTCGTTTATTGGTGGTAAGCCAACGATTGCCATTTCTCCGCCGTATTTTAAAGTTCTTGCATACGCTAAGACATCGTATTTACTTGGAATTGTGCTAATTATTACATCAAATTTTTTATCAACCTTATTAATATCATTATAATAATTACTTGCTCCAAGTTTAATAGCTGCTTCTTTTTTAGTATCGTTTCTAGCTATTACACTAACATTTGCACCCATTGCTTTTGCGTATTTAAAGGCCATTACACCCAAGCCTCCAAATCCTGCGATTGCTACATCCATACCTTTACTAACTTTAGAGAATTTAAGTGGAGAATAAGTAGTAATTCCTGCACAAAAAAGTGGAGCAATTAGTTTTAGTGGAGCATTATTAGGAACTTTAATTGCATAGTTTTTATGAACTTTTATATAATTTGAATATCCGCCTTTAGTAATTTCTGAATTATTAAAATAATCAACGCTATTATAAGTCCAAACAGCACCTTTTTGACAAAATTGCTCATTTGAGTTTAAACAAGCATCACATTCACCACAAGAATTAATCAAACAACCAATTCCTGCGTAATTTCCTATTTCAAATTCTTTTACATTTTTACCGATTTCAACTACTAAGCCAACTATTTCATGACCTGGAACTATAGGATATTTTGTAGCTTTCCATTCATTTTTAGCAGCGTGAATATCACTATGGCAAATCCCACAATACATAGTTTTAATCAATATCTCATCATCTCTTAAAGCACTTCTTTTAAAAGTAATTGGCTTAAAATTAGCACTTTCATCATAAGCTGCAAAGCCTTTAGTTATAATTTCACTCATATTTTTTCCTTATTTGCAAGTTAATTCTAAAGTAGCGTTTAATTTAAAATCACTATCTTTTTCTATTGGTGTATCATCGTATTTATAATCAGCACCTAATATTTGATTTTGTGCTAATTCATAATGTTTTATTGATTTTATTTCACAAATTTTATTTGTAAGATTAGAATATTTATCTTTTATACTTATAGCTTTTTTAAATATTTCATCATACAATTCTTGTTTTATTATGCTTATTTCTTCTTTACTAACTGATAGATTTAAGGCAGGAGAATTAATTGTAATATACTCATTATTAGCTAGTATGTTATCTATATCTTTTAATAAATTCTTATAGTTTTGATATTCTTCTTTTTTAAACTCGCATCTTAAAGCAGAATCAAATTTATAACCATTTGGAATATTCATTCCATCTTGATAGGCTATATTAGGTTGTAATATATAGCTTCCACCTTCACATAAATTACTTTCTTTTACTCTTTCTAATACCTTAGAGAACAATTCTTCTATTTCATTCTTTTCATTTTCATTTAGATTTTCTTTTATACTAAGTTGTTTTGTCATAGTAAATTTTGGATTTGAAATATAAGAATCATAATTTAATCTTTTTTCTACTTCTATTGTTTGCTCAATAACAATTTCATCTTTATTTATTAAATACTCATAAATTTTAGTAGATATTAATCCTAATATAAAGAATATAAATAAACTAAAGCATAAGCTAAAACCTTTTAAAAAATTTTTCATTCTATCTCCTTAAAAAATAAATTCCATAAGCATAGATTATGCCAAAAATAGCACCAAAAATATGAGCCTGCCAAGCAATATTTTGAAAAATCACAGCAGAAATTATACTAGTTACTACAATAGCTATTAAAAATCCATTTTGTCTTAAAATAATTGCAGCATAGCCCATTAAAGCACTAATAGCTCCACTAGCTCCAAGTAAAATGAAATTATAATATCCCATATTTATCATTAAATAATAATACCCCAAAGATGAAATAATTGCACCTACAAAATATACAATTAGTAAGTGTTTGATATTTAAAAATCTAAGAATTTGAGATAGCATAAAAAGCATTACCATATTCATAAAAATATGCTCAAAATCTCCGTGCAAGAACGAGTAGGTAAAAAATGTATAAAAATCACTTCCATAATAAAGTGCAAAGTTATTTATAAATACAGATTTACCAAATAAAAATTCAAGTAAATAAATCAACACATTTAAAAAAATAATCGCATAAAAAACCATTTTAACCCTTTAATATTTTTAAAGTTATATAATAAATTATCATTTTATTAAAAAGGGTTAAAAATGCAAAAAAAAGTATATTTTTATGCGACCTGTCTAGCAAGTGCTGCTATGCAGAATACTATTTTAAACTCTATTAAGCTTTTAAGAAGTGCTGGAGTTGAAGTGATTTTTAAAAAAGATCAAACCTGTTGCGGTCAGCCAAGTTATAACACAGGATATTTTAAAGATACTAAAAAAGTAGCTTTATATAATGCCGAATTATTTAGTGAAGATTTGCCAGTAGTAATTCCTAGTGGAAGTTGCGGTGGTATGATGAGCCATGATTATGTTGAGCTTTTTAAAGATGACGCAAATTATGAAAAAATTAAAAAATTTAGCTCAAAAGTAATAGAACTTAGTCAATATTTAGAACAAATTGGATTTAAGATAGAAGATAAAGGAGAGCCTATTAAGGTTACTTGGCATAGCAATTGCCACGCTTTAAGAGTGCAAAAAAGCATTGAAGCTTCTAAAAATTTATTAAGAAGTCTTAAAAATGTTGAATTAGTTGAGCTTAAATATGAAGAAGAATGCTGCGGATTTGGTGGGACTTTTAGTGTAAAAGAGCCTGAAATCTCAAACGCTATGGCAACTGCAAAAGTAAATGATATAGTTGAAAGTGGAGCAAAGGTTATAATTTCAGCTGATGGTGGGTGTTTATTAAACATTCGTGGAACTATTGCAAAAATGGGTCTTGATATCAAAACTTATCATTTATATGACTTTTTAGCTGCTAGAATGCAAGGAGAAAAGATATGAAAAATCATAGCGAATTAATTAAAACTAAATTAGCTGATAAACAAATGAGAGAAAATGTAAGCTCTGCAATGCACGCCTTACAAGATAGAAGAAAAAACCTAATAAATGCAAAATTTCAAGATTGGCAAGGGCTTAGAACAAAAGCACAAAAAGCTAAAAATAATGCTTTATATACCTTAAAAGATAGGGTATTAGAATTTGAAAAAAATGCTACAAAAAATGGAATGAAAGTGCATTTTGCAAATACTAAAGAAGATGCTTGTGAGATAATTTATGAGCTAATGATGGAAAAGAAAATCAGTAAAGTCTTAAAAGGCAAATCAATGGCTAGTGAAGAAATAGGCTTAAATCACTATTTAGAACACAAAGGCTTAAATGCAATTGAGACTGATTTAGGAGAGCTGATTTTACAATTAGGTAATGAAACTCCTGTTCATATAGTTGTCCCTGCAATTCATAAAAATCGTTATGAAATAGGAGAATTATTTAGCGAAAAATTAGGCGTAGCTAAAGAAAGTGAGCCTGAAAAATTAAATGCAATTGCTAGAACTCATTTAAGAAATGAATTTGAAGGTTTGCAAATGGGAATTAGCGGGGTAAATTTTGCAATTTCAAGTGAAGGTGCTATTTGGCTGATTGAAAACGAAGGCAATGGTAGAATGTGCACAACTGCTCCAACTATTCATGTAGCAATTTGTGGAATTGAAAAAATAGTAGAGAGTTTTACTGATGCAGCTACAACTGATACATTATTAACTCCATCTGCTACAGGACAATTTATCCCTGCGTATAACAATATTATTACAGGCCCTAGAAAAGCTGATGAGCTAGATGGTCCTAAAGAAGTGCATATAATATTATTTAACAACCATAGAACAAATATTTTAAGTAACGAAGATTATTATGAAGCATTACGCTGCATTAGATGTGGTGCTTGTATGAACTTTTGTCCTGTGTATGATAAAATCGGCGGTCATAGTTATGATGCTGTTTATCCTGGGCCAATTGGAGAAGTTATATCTCCGCAATTATTCGGTATGAAAGAGCATGGAGATATTTTAAGCTTATGCTCTTTATGTGGTCGTTGCTCTGAAGTTTGCCCTGTAAAAATCCCACTTGATAGTATGATTAGAAAATTACGCCGTGATAAGATAGGTGAAGCTGGGGACAATGCTCCACTAGGTGCAAATGAATTAGAGCATAGTGCAATGGAAAGCTATGGATTTGCTAAGTTTGCTGATATTGCTACAAGTCCAAAAATGTGGAGAGTTGCTATTGGTAACGCAAGTAAGTTTAACTGGCTATTACAAAGTCTAGGAACAAGCCTACCTGTGCTTAAAAATTGGGCTACTTATAAAGACTTACCTGAACTTAAAGGAAATATTTATAAAGAATTAGAAAACTTAGAAGGAGTTTCTTATGAATAAGAGAATTGAAGAGATAAGCAATCGCTCAAGAAATCAGATTTTAAACGCAATTGAATGTGGTGTAAGACACGAGTTAAATGATAAAAGTATAGACCCAAGTGTGCATATAAAACAAAGCGATAATCCTTTAGAAGAAACTAAAACTAAAATGAGTGAAAACAAATTTGAAGTTCATGAAGTTAGTGGCTTAGACAATGTTTATGATGAAATAAACAAAATCACAAGCTCTTATGGATATTCATCTTTAATTTATCCAAAAAGCCTAAGTGCTGATGTAGAAAAAATAAATGCAAGTAAAAAAGTTTGTTTTGATAAAAGCGTAGAAGAATTAAGAAGTGAAGTTTTTCATAGTGATTTTTCAGTAATTGATGTAGAATTTGCTATTAGCTCACATGGGGTTGCTTGTATAAAATCAAGTGCAAATCAACCAAGAATGCTAAGCCTTGCTCCAATGCTTTGCATTATGCTACTTGATAAAACAAAAATTGAGCCTTCACTTGCTAGTGGTCTTGCTAGAATAAAAGCTGAAAATGAGATTTTACCTACTAATATTTTATATATTGCAGGTCCTAGTAGAACATCTGATATTGAGCTTGTAACCGTTTTTGGAGTTCATGGAAGTCAAAAAGTTCATATAATATTTTACTAAAATTTACCCCTAATATTAGGGGTAAAATATTATTATTTTATATTCTAATCATTTTAAATTCTCATTTGTAATTTTTATATTTAAGCATTAATTTAAAGTATTTAATATTCTTCTAAATAAGGGGAAAATATGAATGAGAATTTAAAAATTAATTTAAAAGATAGCAAAAGAATTGTAATCAAAGTTGGCACATCAACTCTAACTTATGAAAATGGTAATTTAAACTTAGGATTAATTAATAAGTTAGCTTGGGTTTTAGCTGATTTGAAAAATCAAGGAAAAGAAGTTGTATTGGTTACTTCAGGTGCGATTGGGGTTGGTTCAAAAAAACTTGGCTTTAAGCAAAGACCTACAATTACTATGGAAAAACAAGCAGCAGCAGCAATAGGTCAAGCAGAGCTTATGCATATTTATCAAAACGCATTTGCTAATTTTAGTTCATTTGTAGCACAAGTTTTACTAACTAAAGATGATTTTGAAATAGAACAAAGAAAACAAAATACTGAAAACACTTTAAATACTTTATTAAAATACGAAATTATCCCGATAATTAATGCTAATGATACTATTTCAACTTATGAGATTGAATTTAGTGATAATGATAGCCTTTCAGCTAGTGTTGCTTGTCTAATCAAGGCTGATTTGTTAATAATCTTAAGTGATATAGACGCATTTTATACAGCAAATCCTAAGAACAATCCTAATGCAAAAAGAATTTCTTATGTAGAAAAAATCACAGATGAGATTATGCAAATGGGCGGAGATAAAGGTAGTGAGTTTAGTATAGGTGGTATGAAGACAAAATTACAAGCTGCAAGTAATTGTGCTAAAAATGGTGTAAGAATGGCTATTTTAAACGGCTCTAATCCTATGAATATTAGCGAGTTAATTAGTGGTGCTGATATAGGAACTATTTTTGATAAGGAGTAAAAATGATTGATATTTTATGCAAGAATGCAAAAAATGCAAAGACTAAATTAGCTAAGCTTAATTCAAGTATTAAAAAAGAAGTTTTAAATTCTTGTGCTGATGAAATACTTGCAAATATTGATGGTTTATTAAAAGCAAACCTTAAAGATATTAATGATAATTCAAATCTAAAAAGTGCTTTTGTAGATAGATTAAGACTTAATGAAAATAGAATAAATAATATGATAAGCACTTTAAGAAATGTCGCTTTACTTGATGATGTAGTGGGTAGGGTGGTATTTGGAAAGACTTTAGAAAATGGTCTAAAAATGCAGCAAATTAAGGTGCCTTTAGGAGTAGTTGCTATTATTTTTGAATCTCGTCCTAATGTTTGCGTAGATGCTTTTGCACTATGTTTTAAGAGTTCTAATGTAGTGATTTTAAGGGGTGGAAAGGAAGCTTTAAATACTAATTTATTTTTAGTTTCAATTTTTCAAAAGGTATTAAAAAGATTTGATTTAGATGAGAATTTCGTTCAGATTGTAAGTGATACTAACAGGGATTTAGTAAAAGAGCTTTTAAGGGCGAATGATTATATAGATATTGTAATTCCAAGGGGTAGTGCTAGTTTGATTAATGAAGTTAAAAATAATAGCCTAATTCCTTGCATTCAAACAGGAGTAGGGAATTGTCATATTTATGTTGATTATAATGCGAAAATAGATGATGCTATAAATATTATAAATAATGCTAAAACGCAAAGACCAGGGGTATGTAATAGTGTAGAGACTTTACTCATTAATAAAAATATAGCTAGTGAAATTTTGCCTTTATTAGAAAGAAAAATGCCTAATGTAGAACTTAGAGTTTGCACTAAGTGTGAGAAATTTTTAAAAAATTATAAAAAGGCAAATGATAGTGATTGGGAAGAAGAATTTGAAGATTTAATACTAGCTATTAAAATAGTAGATGATATTAATGAAGCTATACTTCACATTCAAAAATACAGCACAAATCATTCAGAAGCGATAATTTCTCAAGATTATACTAATATTAATAAGTTCTTAGATGAGATTGATTCAGCAGTTTTATATGTAAATGCTAGCACTAGATTTAGCGATGGTGCGGAATTTGGCTATGCGGCTGAAATAGGAATAAGCACTCAAAAACTTCACGCAAGAGGTCCTATGGGATTAAATGAATTAACAACTACAAAATATCAAATCATAGGAAATGCTCATATTAGAAAATAAACTTAAAGCCTAATTTTTAGGCTTTAATATAAGCGTCATTTTAATACCATCTTCATTGCTATAATAATTTTTTAAGATTTTTTCTTCTTTAAATTGAAGTTTTTTATATAAATTAATAGCATTTATATTGCTTACTCTTACTTCTAAAAATATCTTTTCTTTATTTAATACTTTAGCATTATTAATTAGTTCTTCGCATAATTTTGTGCCTATTTTTAAACCCTTAAATTCATCTTTTATCGCTAAAGAATATATTCTAATACTATTTTTATAAGTAAGCTTCATAATATATCCAGCTACTTTTTTATCACATAAAAAAATAAATATATTTTCTTTTTTTATGTGATATAAGAAATTATTTTTACTTAACTTAAAACAATCATTTTTAAAACATTCTTCTTCAATTAGCAAAAGGTCTTTTAAATGAGTTTTAGTAGCTTTTATAATCATAGTTTTTGATATATTGTGTATTTTGGTATGATTTTTTCTGGACGATACGACATTTTAACTTTTTTTAGGTTTTCAAAGCCCATATCATCTCCTACATTTATATATTTACAATCATATTTTTCTTTTAAAACTTTTGAAAATTCTCTAAAGATAAATTGAGCACAACCTAAAGTTTCAAAATCAGTTTTTTCAATCAATACACTTGCTGTATCGCTACATATTTTTTCACCTATTGTAAAGCCTTTTAATTCATCATCAATATAAATTACTAAGCCATCTAGTCCTAATGTCTCGTAATCTTGTAAGCATTTTTTAATCGCTAATCTTTCTTGATAAATTCCATCTAAAAACGCATCTACTTCTGCTTTTGGAACATATTTAATCCTATCGCTTACCCATTTATCAAAAAGCATTTTTATATCATCGCTATGTTTTTTACAATCTAATGTCTGTAAAAAATAATTTGGATATACTCTTTTAAATTTATTAATTTCGGTTCTTTTAGTGTGATAAGCATTACCCCTAAGCTCTATTAAATCATCGCTTACATATATATAATCTGCTAATTTTTTTTCTATTATATAATTATCTAGTGAGCTAAACATAACTTCACCTTCATTTGTATGGGTAATAAATCCTTCTAAGAAGTTATCACAAACATATTCAATTTTAGAGTAATATGTAGAAGTATTGTTTTCATTCATAATCTTAAAGCATTCTGGTATGCTATCATAACAATCTTGAGGTTTTCCTAGTGGTGGTAATAACATAGATAATTCTCCACCATTCATAACAAATAAGCAAAATGTATTATTGATTATTGAATAAAATCCACTAGCTTTAGAAAGCCAAATATAGTTCGCACAAAATGAATAATCACTGACATTAACATCAAAATCCTTTAAGTATTCTTGCATAATTGGTTTTGTTTTTAAGTCAAATGATTTTAGTGTATGTCCTTGTAGTTTTATCTCTGCCACTTTAATCCTTTTTTTAAAAAAATGTCGCGATTATAGGTTATTAAAGTAACTTATTAGATATAATCAATTAGCTAAATTAATTATTTTCTAAGTGTTTTATAAATAGTTCAAATTAGAGAATTTGTTAATTTTTACTTTTATATTTTTAGAAATATATGTAGATTTTGACTATATTAAGTTTTTTATAAATTCTATTGTTGTGATTTAATCATATAAGTATATTTTTAAATTCATAAAATTAACTTTTTAAACATTTATAAATATTTAATGAGTATTTTGTCAATGGAATTAATTGATAAATAATTTTATATTTGTAATTTAATTTATCTTATTTTGAAAAATTTTGTTTTTAAATAAACATTTTAAATAGGCTTTAAATATGATTTATTTTAAGTCTATACCACGATTATTATAAATTGTAATTTATTTATGAGTTTGGCAAAACTACAATAACTAAAATATTAGGCTATTTAAATACATATTTGTATTATTAATTATTTAAGAATAATGATTTTATTAATTATTTGAAAGTGTTTAATTATGAAATTTATTTTGAGTCTTTAATATATCATTGTCTAAAAGATATTCTAAAGCGTCTTTTGAATAATTTAAGAAGTTTTCTAATTCTTTTTTTTCATTTTCATTAAAATTGTCAAGAACATAATTAATAACTTCATATTTTAAATCAGGTTTTCCAATTCCTAATCTAATTCTTTCATAATCATTACCTATAAAGTTATCTATGGATTTTAACCCATTATGACCACCAGAACTACCACCTTTTTTAATTTTTAGCTTAGAAAAATTTATATCCATTTCATCGTGGCATACAATTATTCTTTCTGGTTTATAAAAATCTACAACCTTCTTTACACTTTCTCCTGAATTATTCATGTAGGTTAGTGGTTTAAGTAGTAATATATTTTGTTTTTTATAAAGTTCTCCATTGCAGTTTAAACTTTGTTTAGTATAAGAAGAGTTAAGTAATTTATCAATTAACATAAAGCCTAGGTTGTGGCGAGTATTTGCATATTTCTCGCCAGGATTTCCTAAGCCTACTACTAAAATCATCTAGCTTTTTCAACTCCAACAACAGCTACACGACCAGCGTCAATAATTTTTACATTATCAGCAACTTTAATATCTCTTACTAATAAAGCATCACCAACATCTAAATCAGTTACATCTAATTCAAAGAAATTAGGTAAATTTTCTGCTTTACATTTTACTTTTAAGCGGCGTTTTGATTGAATTAATACACCTTTATTTTTAAGACCTTTTGCAGTTCCTACAACTTTTACTGGAACCATATAAAAGCTCTCAACACCTTTTAGTGCTATTTTTAAATCAACGTGCTTAATTTCGCTAGTTACTGGATGGTGTTGATAATCAACAATTACAACTTCATAAGTTTTACCATCAACACTAACAGGGAAAATTAATCCGTCTTTTTTACGAACTTCTTTAATAAATTCGTTTGTTTTAAATACCGCATGGATATTTTCAACGCCTTTGCCATAGATATTAGCAATTAGCATACCATCTTGTCTAGCAGCTTTAGCTGACTTTCTACCAATACTCTGTCTAATTTGTCCTTCTAACATAAAATGTCCTTTCAAAAAAAATAAGTGTGAATAATACTATAAAAAGTTTAATAAAAATATTATTCTTCTTGAGAAGCAAGTTTAAATTGAAAACCAGTGCTTACATTAGATGATGATTTTTTAGCTTCTCCAAATTTATAACCATCAATTAATACTTTCAAGTCATTTGCATTACTTGCTTTATCATACGCTTCTTCTTCTGTAATTCTTCCTGATTTATATAGCATTAGCAAATGTTGGTCAAAACTTTGCATTTTCATTGTGCCTTCTTTTAATACATCGCCTATTGAGTTTTCCCTACCTTCTAAAATAAGTCTTTTTATACGCTCATTTCCTCTTAAAACTTCAATAGCAGCTGTTCTTTTTCCATCTGTGGTTTTACATAATCTTTGAGAAATAACAGCCTTTAATACTCCAGAAAATGAACTTCTAATTCTGTTTTGCTCTTCTTTAGGGAACATTCCTAAAACCCTATTTAATGTTTCTTGTGCATTAATTGTGTGAAGTGTGCTTAAAACTAAGTGTCCTGTTTCTGCTGCGTGCATTGCTACTTCAATGGTTTCTAAATCTCTCATCTCACCTACTAGAATAATATCAGGGTCTTCTCTTAAAGCTGCTCTTAGTGCATCTTGAAAGCTTAAAGCATCTTGTCCTATAGCTCTTTGATTTACTATTGATTTTGCAGGTTTATATTTAAATTCAATTGGGTCTTCAATAGTGATAATATGTCTATGGTAGTTTTGATTGATATATTCAATGATTGAAGCAAGTGTAGTCGTTTTACCACTACCAGTTGGTCCAGTAACTAATATTAATCCCCTTGTTTCTGTTGTTGTTATATCTTTAATAACTTCTGGCAGTTTTAATGCTTCAAAACTTGGCATAGTATCAGGGATTGTTCTAAAAACAGCACTAGGTCCATTCATTGTAAAAAATAAATTCACACGAAAAGAGCCTTTGTATTTAAATTTATCTTTATTTTTAGGCTCATAAGAGAAGTCTATATTTTTATTATCTACAAATCTTGTAAAATCTCCCCTTGTTAGGGCTTTACATAAATCTAACATATCTTCTCTTGATATAATATCGGGTGCTATTTCGCTAATTTCTCCATTTACTCTACCTTTTGGATTTAGGTTTGAGCTAAGGTGTAAATCACTTCCACCAACTTCAATTAAGGTATTTAACCAACCATCTAAATTATCTCTTAATTCCCAACGAATATTTTCTAAATCTATTTCCATTAATAACCTTTAAAGACTTTCTAAAATATCTATATATGCTTTTTCAAATTGGATTAATCCATCTTCTAAAAGTTTTTTGCAAGCGGCATTATACTCAATTTCGTTTATAGTTGAGAATATAAAATCTTTTGAATTTGAAATTATTTCTTGATTTAAATTCTTTATAGTTTTACTAGGTTTATAGGCATTTATAGCATTAATTGGAGCTGTATTTATAGTGTTATTAAATTCTAGTTCTTTTAAATAATAATCTTTACTTAAATCATTACTTTTTGTTCCTGTACTTGCAAATAAAGCTCTTATATTTTCACTATCTACTTTAGATGCTGAATAAATTGCGTTTTGAATTCCTATTTGGTTTTTAACACTAAATCTATTATTTAATAAACTATCAACTCTGCTTACAAAAATACTAACTACACCTTTATTAATTATTCCATTAGGATTTTTTGCTTTATATTTTTTCATACCTTGTGCTATTGCATCATTACATTTTTTTGCTTGTTCGTAAGAAAAAATCAGTGTAGCATTTATGCTAATTCCATAACTTGCCAATGTATTCATAACTTCATATCCTGCATTAGTTGCCGGCACTTTTATCATTAAATTTGGCATATTTATTAAATTAGCAATCTTTAAACCTTCTGCAATACTAAGACCTGCATTATTGCTATTTAGTGGATTTATTTCAAAACTAATAAAACCATTATTGCTATCTTTTGCATATAAATGGCTCATTTTAATAGCTGCTTTTTTAATGTCTTCTAAGGCTAGAGTTAAAAATAATTCTTCTTTATTTTTTATATTTAATTGCTTAATTCTTTCTTTATAATATGCTGAAGTAGTAATTGCATTTTTAAATATACTAGGATTACTAGTAGCACCATTTATAGTGCCACTAGCTAGCATTTGTAAAAATTCATTATCTAAAAAACTATTTTCAATAAAATCACACCAAATGCTATATCCACTCATTAAAAATCCCTTTTCATTAAAGCTTCAACTTTTAATATAGTTAAAATGCTATTTTCTTGCTTGCCAATCCCATCAATCATACCTTTTTCTTTAAGTAAAGTTTCAGGTGGTTGGTCAATATTGCTTTCTTTAATTTTGATAGCTTCTGTTAATTTATCAATAACAAAACCGATATTTCCTTCTTCACCTTTTAAAACTATATATCTTGTATGTTGAGTATGTTTTGAACTACCCAAGCCAAAACGCTTTGCAAGGTCAATTAATGGAATTACATTACCACGCATATTGAATACTCCTAATACATAATCAGGAACGCTAGGAACTCTAGTGTATTCAATAGGCTTTATGATTTCTTGTATGCTTAGAATTGGAATTGCATACTCTTCTTCATCAATCATAAATCCTACTAATTGTCTAATTTGTTCTTCTTTTACATCTCTACCAGAAGCACCTTTAACTTGTTCTTGTTGTCTATTTAAAACTTGATTTAATCTTTCCATTACATTATCCTAATTTTAAATTCTTTCTTACTACATTTTCTAAATATTCATAAGAATAAGGCTTTGTAATATACTCAGTCATTCCTACTTCTACGCCTCTTAATCTATCACTCTTGCTAGTTCTACTTGTAACAGCAATTAGTGGTAGATTTCTATATTTTGCATATTTTCTAATTTCTGCTGCTAGTGTGTAACCATCCATTCTTGGCATTTCAATATCAATTAGCATTCCATCTATTGAATGCTCGCCACTTTTTACTATATTTAAAGCTTCTACACCATTGCTTGCTTCAATTACTTTAATTCCAAGTGGTTCTAATGCTTTTTTCATAATTCCTCTATCAATTTGAGAATCATCAACAGCTAAAACTACATAATCACTTGGTTTTTCTTTTGAAACTTTAGCACCACTTTCACTACTTGCTTTAATATCTACTTTAACATCTTTTGCCATATCCATCATTGCACCAACATCAACTATTAATGTAACATTACCATCTCCACGAATGGTTGAGCCTGCAATTCCTGTGATATTTTGTAAATAATATCCCATAGATTTAATTACAACTTCTTCTTGACCTATTAAAGTATCTACTATAATTCCAAGTTTAGAAGCTGCTGCACCAACAACAACTACATAAGCTTGTTCGCTATTTTCAAGTACTTGTTTTACTCCAAATAAATCACTAAGTCTTACAAGTGATAAAACTTCATCTCTAAGTCTTAAAACATTTTTGCCTTCAATTGTATAAATATCATCAATAGCAACTCTTACCGTTTCAAGAACACTAGCAAGTGGAATTGCATAGAATTCTTCTTGAGTTTTTACAAGTAGTGATTGAATGATAGCTAGTGTTAATGGGATTTTTAGTTTTATAACCGTTCCTTTTCCTAACTCGCTATCTACTTCAATAATACCATTTAGCTTATCAATGTTTGTTTTAACAACATCCATTCCAACACCACGACCACTTACATTTGTTACTTGTTTAGCAGTTGAAAATCCTGGTTTAAATATAAGTCCGAAAGCCTCTTTATCGCTCATATTATCAGCTTCTCTTTCGCTAATAATTCCTTTTTCAATACCTTTAGTTTTTAATACTTCAGCATTAAGTCCTTTACCATCATCAGCTATTTCAATTACTATGTGATTTCCTTCATTGTATGCTTTTAGCTGAACCGTTCCTCTTTCTGGTTTGCCTGCTGCAATTCTATCTTCTGCTGATTCAACTCCGTGATCGCAAGAATTTCTAATCATATGCATAATAGGATCGCCTATTTCTTCTACGATTGATTTATCAAGTTCTGTTTCTTCACCTTCAAGTTCAAGCTCAATTTGTTTTCCTAAATCACGGCTTAAATCTCTAACAACCCTTGGGAATTTGTTAAATACTTTTGCAATTGGTTGCATTCTTGTTTTCATTACAGCTAATTGAATATCAGTTGTTACTACGCTTAATTGATTTACAACTTGATTTAATTCTTCTATGAATTTTTCGCCTTCATATCTTTCTTCAACATCATCATAGATTTTTAAAAGTCTATTTTTACCCAATACAAGTTCGCCTATTAAGTTCATTAGGTTATCAAGTCTTTTTACTTCAACCCTAATAGTTTGCTCCATATTTGATGAGTTGCCTTTATCAGCAGCTACAGGTGCTTGTTTCGCATTTCTAGCTTCTCTTGTATCTTGTTTTTCACTAGCTCTTTCAGAGATTTTTTCTACCGGCTTTTCAACAGGTGTTTCAACTACTTTTTCAACTTTTTTAGTCTCTACCACTGCTTCTTGTTGTTTTTTCTCTTCTCTTCTTGCTTTATCTTCAGCTTTTCTTTGTTTTAACAATCTTTCAATTTCAGCTTCTACTTCATCAGCACTTAAAGAATTTACATCTACTTCTTCTTCATTACTATTTGAATCTTTTTCAATTAATTCTTCAATTTTTTCATTTAAACTTTTTGGCTCAGCCTTAACTTCGCTTAAAATTTTACCCTCGCTAATTGCAGTTAGACGGCTACAAATTGAGCTAATATCCATATTTATTGCTGTATCATTGCCATTATCTTTAATACAATGTAATAAGTCTTTCATCATATCAATTGATTCAAGCACAACATCCATAATATCAGGAGTTATTAGCAATTCTCCGTGACGAGCTTTGTTTAAAACATCTTCCATATGATGAGTTAGTTTTGTTAAAACATCAAAGTTTAAAAAGCTTGAACTTCCTTTAACAGTGTGAGCAACACGGAAAATGCGGTTTAGCAATTCTAAATCTTCAGGATTACTCTCAAGCTCAACTAAATCGTGATCTATTTGTTCAATTAATTCAAAAGCTTCTACTAAGAAGTCTTCTAATATCTCTTGCATATCTTCCATATTTACGCTCCTTACTTATTAATATATGATTCAATTACTCTTGATACTTCTTTGTAAAATACATTAGCATCAAATTTGGTTAAAAAGGCATCTCCACCTACATCTTTACTCTTCAGAGTTGAAAATTCGTTGCTTAAAGATGAGTTGAAGATAATTGGAATACCTTTAAATCTAATATCTTCTCTAACTCTTGAAGCGAAGTGAAATCCGTCCATTTGTGGCATTTCAACATCACTAATAATAACTTTTACTTGATTAGCAATGTCGCCTTTGTATGCTTCATAAAGTTCATTCATTTTATTAAGTCCATCTACACCATCTTTTGCTTCAATTACTTTAAAGCCCATTTTATCAAGTGCATCGCGAACTAATTTTCTAGCAGTTGAGCTATCATCTAATACAACTGCTGTTCCTGTCATTTTTTTGATTTCTTTTTCTTCTATATCAATTTTTGGAGAGTAAATTCCAAGCTCTTCAACAATTCTTTCAAGGTCTAAGATTAATAAAACTTCATCATTTTCAATCTTAGCAATTCCTGTTATTTGACTTTTATCAAATCCGCCTGTATTTGTTGAAAAATCAGAACCTCTAATATCACTTGCATTAATTCTTCTAATTCTTTTTGCTTCATGAACTATAAAACCTATCATAATATTTGAAAATTCAGCAATAATAATTCTAGGTTTTAATACCATATCTTTTGGCTCAATTATATTCATCCATTTAGCTAAATTTATTACAGGAATTACAACTCCTCTTAAATCAAATACTCCTTCAATATATTCAGGAACACCTGGTAATTCTGTAAGTGCAGGTATTTTTATGATTTCTTTAACTTTAGCAACATTAACTCCATAAATTCCTTCATAGACTTTATGTTGTCCTTGTTTATAGATACGAAAATCTACAAGTTCCATTTCATTAGAATCAGCCTTTAAGACTTTATCTTCTGCCATATTTACTCCTTTCTGGGTAAGTTATATTTTTTTATAAAGCCATATTCTAGTATAAAAAAACTTCGGTCATTTGCAAAAGCTTCTAAATTCTTATATTTTATATTTTCTAAGCAATACTCATCTCCTTGATGAAAGTGCCCTTCTATTATATAATCAATATTTACGCCTTTTTTTATAAAAAAATTTTTATATTTTTTAATTCTAAATTCCATTAATTTTTTAAAAAAATTTAATTTTTTATATAGCTTTTTTACCTTTTGTTGATTGCAAATCTTTTGATAAATTTTATCAAAACTTAAAATATTTAATAAATTTAATATAAAAATTACAAAGCTAAATCTTAAAAATCTTAAAGCTATTTGAGTGATGATTGGTAAGAATATATCTCCGTGAGATATAGCAAAAATCTTATTGTTATAAGTTGCTAAAATTGGTTGATTTTTAATGATTTTTACATTGTTAAAAAGCTTAGTTAAATTAAAATCATGATTTCCTTCAAAATAAATAATTTCTATTTTTAAAGCTAAATCATCTAATGCTTTTATAATATCTAAATTATCGTTTTTACAACTTGAAATTCCACCTATTAAAAGATTAAAAATATCTCCTAGAAGTATTACTTGTGGTGGATTAGTCTTTTTTAAAAAATCTATAAAATCTACAAAATCAAGCCTAGTGCTATCATAATGCACATCGGCTATAAAAATTGCTCCTTCTTTTAATACAAGCATTAAATATCAAGCTCTTTATAATAAATTTCAAGTATTTCATAACTAGCTTTACCTTTAGGTAATACTACATTAAACTCATCGCCTTCAACTTTACCTATCATAGCTTTTGCTATAGGTGAGTTTATACTAATATAACCTTTATCTAAATCGCTTTCACTATTTCCTACTATGCTAAATGTTTTTTCTTCTTCTGTATTTAAATCCATTATCAAAACCGTGCTACCAAATCTTACTTTATCGTGATTAAATTCTGCTGGATTTACTATCTTAGCATTTGCTAAAATTTCGCTAAGTTCTGCGATTTTGCCTTCTAAAAAGCTTTGTTTTTCTCTTGCTGCGTGATATTCAGCATTTTCTTTTAAATCTCCGTGAGACCTTGCAATATCAATTTCTTTTACCACATTAGGACGCTCAACTACCTTTAAATGCTCTAATTCTTTAAATAATTTTTCATATCCTTTTTGTGTCATCATTTCCATACTATTACTCCTTGATTAATTTTGCTAAATTATTTGCTATTTCACCTTTAGTTAATTCTCTTAATTTTTTTGATTTTTCTAAAAATTCATCTTTATTTGCATTTTCAAATGCTTTTAATAACTCTGTCTTATCTAAATTTTGAATGAATTCTTTATGAAATTCGCCCAAATTAAGCTTATCAAAAATAATATTACAAAGTCCAATAAATTTGATTTTTACTAAAGTTTTTGCTATGAAATAATCAATCATTTTAGCCTTATAACATAAACAAAAAGCATTTCCAATAAGCCCTGCTTCAAGACTTGCAGTCCCACTGCAAATATAAGCAAACTCGCATTCTTTTAAAGTAGCCTTAGTATCATATGAGATAGTAAAGCCGCTTAAATCCCCATATAAATCTAATCTATCTTTTAAAAAATTTGGCACACAAACTACGCATTCATAGTCTTTAAAATCTTGTTTTAAATTCCTAAAAATCGGCATTAAAGATTTGATTTCGCTTTTTCTTGAACCTGGTAAAAAGGCTATTAATTTTTTAGAATTTGAGTTTTCTTTAAAATAATCTTTCAATGCTTCATTGCTTGGATTTCCAAAATAATGAGATTTTTTAAAATACTGATTTTCAAAAGGCAAAATCCCAATTAGCTCATCACATAAACTCTCAACTACCTTAATCCTACCTTTTTTCCAAGCCCAAACTTGTGGTAAGATAAAATAAATAATTTTGCCTTTAAAACCTGCTTTTCTTAAGGCTTTTGCAAATGGTATATTAAAAGCAGGAGAATCAATTAATAAAATCTTTTCAATTTTGTCATTAAGTGCTATTTGAACCAAATCTTTTATAGCTTTTTTTGCTTTTAAAATAAGTGGCAAAATCTGCACAAAACCCATAGCATTAAATTCTGTAAAATCACAATAATTATTAGAATTTAAAATAGGAATTTCATTTTTTAAATTAATATCATAAATCCCGTATAATTCTATATTATCTAATTTTTTTAATATATGTTTTAGATGAGAATTTGCAGAATTTTCTAAAGCTATGCTTAATAATTTCATATTTTTTCCTTTAATAAAAATTATTCTTTAAAGAGAATTTAAAGTATATTGATATTATTATAAAACATAATTTTAATATAAGGAGCCACTATGAAAATCAAATATAGTGCCATTTTACTTAGTGTTAATTTATTTGCAGGTGTTGTAAATCCTAATTTTGCTTATCAAGATTATTTAGATTTTGGAAATAACAAAGGCAAATTTAAAGTAGGTAATAATATAGAAGTTACAGATATTTATGGAAAAACTATTGATTTTAAAGTTCCTATGCCAAGTTTTAATGCAGCAAATACTACAGGAGATTTGATGGGCGAGCTTACTAATATAGGTGGCTCTTTTGCAATCACTGCAGCTCATATGATTAGTCCTACATATAGACCTTATTTAATACAAAAAGATAAAGAATATGAATTTGGCTTAGTAAAATCAAAAGTAGTAGCAAGTGATACAAATTTTAAAGATTATCTTAAATGGAACAAATCTTGTAGTGAATTAGTTCAAGTTGATGATTTAAAAGATTTTGCGGTAATTAAAATGAGTAAATTAAATATCAATGAAAGTGCAAAGCTAATTGATAAAGAATTTTATTTTAAAAACACAAATGTTAGTGAAAATTTAAAAAATGACCAAAATGTAATATATCAAGATAAGTATTTTAATAAAAATAGTTCTAGTAAGTGGGATATTGATGCTTATAAAGAATATATTAAAACAAGCGGTGAAAAAGATGATAATAATATAGGAAAAGGTGAAATTTTAAATAATCCAGAAAGATTTAGCGTATATGCAAGAACTGGTAGTGGAATTCAAAAAATTGGTAATATTAATACAAATATTTTTCCTAAAAAAGTAGCTGATCCTTCAGAGTTTTTAACCGGCGGAATTTTATATGTAGATGAAGATAAAAGCAAAACAGAAACAGGATATTTACATTTAAGTGCAAAGGATTATTATAAAGATATAAGGCTTGATTTTTCAAATACTTCAGCTCCAGGAGATAGTGGAAGTGCTATTTATGTATGGGATAATCTGAAAAAAGAATGGCTAGTAATTGGAGTAGTTAGTAGAAGCGATTGTGGTGATGATAATACAACTTGCTCTTATACAAAATATGCCCTTATAAATAGTTTTATAATTAATGATTTTAAGAATGATTTTACTGCTACTTTAAGTGGTAATTCTTATAATTCAAATGATATATATTCAAATATTAAAGATAAATATAATGAAAATAATAAAGATTTAGTATTTAGTAAAGCTGCAAGTATTGCTTTAAACAATAATGAAAATTTTGGCTCAAGTGTGTTTTATTTTAAAGATAATTCTACTTTAAATGGCGAAGAAGTTTTATTGGGTGGAGTTGTGATAGATGATGGTAAGACACTTAATTTTAATGCAAAAACAGCAGCTAATGATAATTTGCATAAAATGGGAAAAGGAACGCTAGAAATTAGCAAAGAAAGTGCAGGTGGATTAAGAAGTGGCGAAGGGCTAACGATTTTAAATACAAGCAATAAAGCGTTTAGTTCAATTTATCTTCTAAACAATGCAGGGCTAAAAATAACTAATGCAAATCAAATTAATAATGCTAATTTAGTTTTTAATGGTGGATATTTGGATTTAAATGGAGTTGATTTAAGTTTTGATAAAATTCAAGCAAATGATTTTAGAACTAAGATTATTAATTCAAATTCTAAAAAATCAACTCTAAGTATAAATAACACTAATGATATAGGTATTTATCATGGACAAATTAGCGATAATATTAATTTAAAACTGAATAATTCTAAGACTTTTGTATTTGATGGAGAAATAAAAGCTGATGAATTAAGTGTAAATGGTGGAACTACGATATTACAAGGTCATCCTTTAGAGCATTCTTATTTTCTAAATCAATCTTTAGCTAATTCTTTAGGTGTAAATACTGCTCCTAATACAAATACTCAAGATGAATACGAAAATAGAACAAGCAAAATAAATAATATAAATCTAAATAATTCAACCTTTAAAATATTAAAACATAGCAATTTAACATCAGGTAATATTACTTTAGATAAATCAAATCTTAGCATAGGAGAGAATTTGATTTATCTTGATAAATATGATGCAAATCATATAAATAGCTCTTTAGTATTTACTTCTTTTGCTAATGAGTTTAGTTCAGTTGCAAAAGATATTGAAGTGACTGCAAATGTGAAATTAAAAAATAATTCAACTCTTAGCATTATGAATAATTCTAATTTTAGTGGTTCTATAATCACAGAAGATAATAATTCTACTTTAAACTTAAATAATGCAAATATTGATGCAAATATAAATGTAGCTAATTTAAATGCTAGCAAGACTAATTTTATGTTTAGTTTAAACAATACTCTAATATCAAGTATAAGCACACTAGGTGGGCAAAATACTTTTATGATTAAACCTGATTTAGCTAATGCTAATAAGTTTTTATTAGCAAGTCTTGTAAATACTAACAATACTATTAATAATGATTATTTAAAAGCACTTGATTATAAAGAAAATATCAGTATTTATACACCTAATGTTGAGTTTGTTAATGAAAATGGCAAAGCTAATTGGTATTTAGTAAAGGTAAATAAAGAAGATATTGAAAATACAACTCCTATTGTGCCAGAAACAAATCCAGAACCTAAACCAGAACCTACTAAACCTAACGATGATTTAAATAAGCCTAGTGTTAAAGATTATTTCTTCGTTCAAGAAAATAAAGAAGTTACACAAATGATTGATAGCTCGTTAAATCAAGTATTTTTTAGCTATGTATTAGAATGGAATAACTTGCAAAAAAGAATGGGGGAATTAAGAAATAACACAGATGCAAATGCTGGAATTTGGTTTAGAGCTTATACAGGTCAAAGCTCTTACGAACACGCAAACAAGACTAAGTTTTATGAAATGCAATTAGGTGCTGATAAATTAAATCAAGGCAATAATTATGTAAATTACACAGGGCTTATTTTTAATGCTAGTAAATATAGTTTAAGTGATAATTTAGATGGCAGTATAAAAGGTTATGGTTTTGGAGCATACTCTAGCACTATATATGATAATGGATTGTATTTTGATGTAATAGCAAAATATATAAATTATAAAAATGATTTTAATTTATATGTTAAAAATCAAAACGAAGTTACAAATTCTTTAAAACCAAATAATTCTTATACTTTTTTAGCTAGTGCTGAGATTGGATATAGAAAAGATTTTAATAATTTTTATTTAGAACCACAAATTGAATTAATAACAGGTTATGTAAGTAAGCAAGAATTAACAAGCAGTGATAAAAAATTATATTTACAATCAGATTCTTTTATCCCACTTAATTTAAAAACAGCTATTTTTACAGGTTTTAATAAAAATGATTTATCACTTAGAGCAGGCGTTGGACTTGCTAGTGATTTGGTAAATAATTCTAAGAAAACTATAAAAGATTTAGATACTATAAGCATTAATAATGGTAAAAGAGATTCAAGAGTATTTGTTAATTTATCAAGCTCTTATAAGCTAAATAATCGTTCAAATATAGGCTTAGAATTTGAAAAAACATTCGGTGGTAATCTAAACATAGATTATAGCTTTAACCTAGTATATAGATATAACTTCTAATCTTCTTTCATCACAATAAGATAAAAATTATTGTGATGAATTATTTATAAATTTATTATTTTATAAATAAAATTTACTTTTGATTATATTTTTTATTTAATATATTTTTAATTTATAATTAAAGTTAATATCATAAAATCACTGATTAAATCTTAAAAAAGGACTTATTATGCGTATTTTGCTTTTATTGGTGTTTTTTTCAATTTCATTAGTTGCTAATGTTGGAAGTATTGTAAATTATGTAGGAGATGTTGAGGTTTTAAGAAATCAATCAACAATTAATGTAAATCATAAAAATTATGAGCTATTAGAAAACGATATTATTCTTACTAAAAATAATGCAAAAGTTCAAATAAAATTTATAGATAATACTACTCTTACTTTAGGTAAAAACTCAACTTTACAAATCAATAAATATTTAATTAATGGAGCAAATTCTAAAGTGAATTTGAAAGCTAAAAAAGGAAGCTACGATTTAGTAAGTGGAGAGATTTCTAAGCTAGCTAGACAAAACTTTACTTTCCAAGCAAATACAGCGACCATTGGCATTCGTGGAACTAGATTTAGTGGAGATGTTAATAATGGTTTTGTTAATTGTATTTCAGGAGAAATTGAAGTTGGAGTAGGCGGTAAAAAATATAATTTAAAAAAAGGAGAGAGATTACACTATAAAAATTTAGGAATTATCAAATTAGAAAAATTAAAACCAAGTAGTTTTAATGTAATCAAATTATAAAAATAGGAGAAAATATGAACAAAATAGCTTTAATTGTGTTTGTAGCAAGCTCACTTTTCGCAAATATTGGAAAAATAGTTACATTAAGAGGAGATGTTGTAATTTTAAGTGACAACAAAGAAAGAATTGCAAAAACAAATGATATTTTAGAAGAAAATGACAAAATAATCACAAAAAATAATGCAAAATTACAAATTAAATTCATAGATAATACAATAGTTACGCTAGGTAAAAATACAACTTTAAATATTAAAGATTATGTAATTGATGGTAAAAAATCAAAAGTAAGTCTTGAAGTAAATAATGGGCATTTTAAGGTAATATCGGGAAATATTTCAAAAATAGCTAGAAAGAATTTTGAATTTCAAGCAAAAACAGCGACGATTGGAATTAGAGGAACCGTGTTTGTTGGAAGTCTTGGAAAGGTTGATAAAGTAGGTTGTTTAGAAGGTGCAATAGATGTTAAAGTAGGAAATAAAACTTCTTTAGTTCAAGCAGGAAATCAATTAAGATTTGATAATGATAAGGTTATTAAGATTGAAAAGATAGTGCCTAAGGAATTTGAAACTATTAATACAGGTAAAGAAAGTCAAGTAAATACTAAACAATCTTATAAAAATAGTGAAAGTTTTAATGAGTTTTTAAATTCTAAAGAAGAAATGATAAAAGCAAAACAAGAATACTATCAAAATAAAAATTATCAAGATTATAAAAATAATTATAAATACAATAATGAAAGAATAAAGGATTTAGATACTAATTCAATATCTAAAGATATCATTAAAATATGTAATGGCAATACTTATTGCATACAAAATAAAATAAATTATGCAAATAAGGGATATTTAAATGGTAAAGACTATCAAAACAATAGGCAAAGAAATTCTACTTACGGGGTTCAAAAATGATAAAAAAGATTATTTTATCATTTTTAATAAGCTCTCTTGCTTTTGCTAATTATATAGATGAGTTTAATAAGAAAAATTATAAAAAAGCTTTAGAATTAGCTAAAGCTCAATGTGAGATTGATTGTAGTGATGAAAAACTTAACCTAATTTTGGCAAAAAGTGCTGAAAAATTAAAAGATACAAAAGAAGCAATTGCAGCTTATGATAGGGTTTTAATTATTAATGAAAACAATATTGAAGCTAGATTTTCAATAGCTAATTTGTATTATGAAAATAATAATCCTGAACTTATGAGAGATGAATTAAATTATATGCTAAATAATTTGGATTTAAGTTCTACTCAAAAAGTTAGAATTAATAATATGCTAAATAATTTAGATAATTTTACAAAAGAAGTTGCTAAGCCTTATTTTATAGGACTTAATTTGGGTTTTGCTTATGATACAAACCCACTTTATGGCAATGATAATTTCACTGATTTTGTTGGTGAGAAGATTAGAAATTTTAAAAATGAAAAAGCAAGTGGTTCTTTAAGTTTTAATTTTAATATAGATGGTGCTTATAATTTAGATTTAGGAAATAATTATTTTGCAGAGCTTTATGCGAGTTTAAATAATAAAAAATATTTAAAAAATAAAAGCGAAAATTATCCTGATTTAAATGTATTAACATTAGCAATTAATCCAAGCTATGTAAGGGATAATCACAAAATTACTCTAAATGCTAGTTATGATTTTGTATTACTTAGAAGAGCTGCGTTTTTGCATAGCTTAAATATGGGTATTAATTATGAAAATAATGTAAATGATAATTATTTATATTTAATTTCTTATGATTTATCTAAAGGAATATTTGCTGATAGTATGGATAAAGATTCTAATTTTATCCATCATTCTTTAGGTCTTAATAATGTTTTTGCATATAATGATAATATTTATTATTTTAATTTAAATTATGATTTAGAAAATGCAAAAGATAGTTTTAGTGCTAATTCTGATTTTAAAAATTATGGTATAAAAATCGGGGCTATTATTCCTATATTAAATAAAGTTAGTTTTAAGCCAAGTTTTGGTTATAATCATACAATTTATAAAAAGGTTGATTCATCTTATTATTCAAAAAGAAAAGATAATGAAATAGTTATTTCTAGTATTTTTGATTATAAATTAGATTATAATCAATCTTTGAGTTTCGCTTTGATTTATGATAAGCAAAATTCAAATCATAATTTTTATGATAGTTTAAATTATACAAGTATGATTAATTATAGATATGAGTTTTAAAAGGAAAATAGTATGAGAAATATTTTATTATTAAGCAGTGATAGATATAAAAACTTAGATTCTTTTGATTGGTGTGCTAGTATATTAAATGATTTTTTTGCTAAAACTAAACAAATAGCTCTAGTTCCTTATGCTCAAGTAATTGATGGATTTGATGAATACGAAAAAACTCTTAAAAATAAAATAAACTCAAAAATAGTTTCTATACACAATGACCCTATTAATATATTAAACGATAGCGATGGGATATTAGTAAGTGGCGGTAATTTATTTGTTCTTTTGCATAGATTACAAAAGCTAAATTTATTAGATATTTTAAAAGATAAAATAGAAAATTCTATAACCTATGCTGGTTGGGGTGCTGGGGCTAGTGTATTATCAGAAGATATTAAAACTTGTAATGATTTACCTATATTGTATCCTAGTAATTTGCAAGCTTTAGGTATTTTAAAATACCAAATAATCACTGAATATATCCCTCAAGATAGGGAATATTCAATGAAGCTTTATGAATATTTTAAGCTAAATCAAAATTCTTCTGTTTTTGCTCTGCCGTATGGTTCTGCTCTTAAAATTCATAATGATAGTGCCTTAGTAATGGGTAATGAAGGGGTTTTAAAATTATCTGAATATTATGAGCAATACTTTAAAATTGGTGATTTTATCAAGCTTTAATACATATTTTTAATCAAAAGAATTTAAATTATGGATTAAATTTTTATCTAAAAAGGATTTTTATTATCCGATTTGCTATTTTTAACAACATTTATTAAAAAAAGTTTCGTAATATTTCATAAAGGAAAAAAATGATTAAAATTATGAAAACTAAGGCTATTTTAGACTTTAGCCAAGATGAATTTTTACAAACCAATAAAGCTTTAGTATTTGATGAAGAGATTATTAAAATATGTGATTTTAACAAGGCTTTAAGTGAATACAAAAACGCTCAAATAATTGATAAAAGCGAATATATTTTAAGCCCAGTATTGTGCAATTTGCATTCACATTTGGAGTTTTGTCTATCTAAGCTTTATTATGGAGATTTTGCAAAATGGCTTGAGAGCATTATCAAAAATCGTGAAGCGATAAATAAAGATTTATTAAGTAAAGAGATTAATAGACAAATTGAAATTCTAATGCAAAGCGGGGTAGGGTATCTAGGCGAAATTTCAAGTTTTGGAGCAAACCTAGAAATCCTATCAAATAGCAAGATAAAAAGCATTATTTTTCACGAGATTTTAGGTGCTAATGATGAAACTTTAAAAAACAATATTAAGAGTTTTGAAGAGAGATTTTCAAGATTTTCAAACCTTAATAACCATATATCATTGCATAGTCCTTATTCAATTTGCGATAAGACTTATGAATACGCACTTAATTTTGCTAAGAAAAATGATTTATTAATCAGCACACATTTTTTAGAAAGTGCTTATGAAAAGGAGTATTTGCAAGGCAAAAGTAATGCTTTAAGCAATTACTTAGCTAGATTTAATCCTAGTTTAATTGCTAAGGATTTTTTAAGTGGATTTGATGATTTAAGAGCTATTTTTACTCATTGTAATTATGTTGATGATTTTAGTATTTTTAAATCTCATCATATAATCACGACTTGTCCTAAATCAAATAGATTTTTAGGCTCTCGTGCAATTAAGCTTAAAAATCTTTTAGCAAATGATTTAAATCTTAGCATAGGCACAGATGGGCTTAGCTCAAATAATAGTTTAAATATGTTTGATGAGCTAAGAGCTTTTATATTTACTCATAATGAATTTGAATTAAACGAATTAGCTTACATAATTTATAAGGCGGCTTGTTTTGATAATTCTCATTTATTTTTAAATGGCTTAAAGCCATTAAGCAATGGTGCTAAGGCAGATTTTATCTTGCTAGATGATTTTGGCTATGATAAGGATAATGTATTAGCTCAAATAATTTTAAGAACGAATAAAATAAAAAATATGTATTTAGATGGAAAGGAAATTATATGAATGTAGTTTTAGCAATGAGTGGTGGGGTTGATAGCTCTTATACAGCTCTTATGCTTAAAGAAAAAGGTTTTAATGTAAGTGGTGTTTATATGAAATTACACAATCGTTTAAACTACCACGAAAAAAATATAGAAAATGGACAAAGAGTGGCTGATTTTTTAGGAATTTCTTATGATATTATTGATTTTACTGATGAATTTAGCAAAGCAGTTTTTAATCCATTTATTAAGACTTATGAAGATGGACTTACTCCAAATCCTTGTGCTTTATGCAATCAAAAAATAAAACTAGGAGCATTATTAGACTATGCTAAAAGCAAAAATGCAAAGTTAGCAACAGGACATTACGCTCAAATAGAAAACAATATGCTTAAAAAAGCCGTAGATTTAAGCAAAGACCAAACATATTTTCTAGCAAATGTAAATAAAGAAAGTCTAAATTATGTGCTTTTTCCACTAGGGGATAAATTTAAAAAAGACATAAAAGAACAAGCACTAAAAATCCCTATGTTAAAATCAATCAGCGAACAAAAAGAAAGCTCTGAAATATGTTTTGTAACCACAAATTACACCGATATTTTAAAAGATTATGTAAAAGTTAATCAAAAAGGCTTAGTAAAAAATACTAAGGGCGAAGTTGTAGGAGAGCACGAAGGCTATATGCACTATACTATCGGTAAAAGGCGTGGTTTTAGTGTAAAAGGTGCATTAACTCCACATTATGTATTAGAAATTGATGCGAAAGAAAATGTAATAATAGTAGGTTCAAAAGAAGAATTATTTGTAAAAGAATTTCAATTAAAAAATGTAAATGCTTTTTGTGATTTTGATGAGATTGATTGCAAGGTAAAAATCAGATATAACACTAAAGAAGTGCCTTGTAAATTGCTAAAAAATGAAAAAAAAGTATTATTAGAAGAAAGCGTATATGCTTTAGCAAAAGGACAATTAGCAGTATTTTATCAAGGTGATTTAGTAGTAGCAAGTGGTTTTATAAATTAAGGATAATTAATGAAGAAGGAATTGGTTTTTAATAGAGAATTATCGTGGCTCAAGTTTAATTCAAGGGTGCTTGATCAGTGCAATAAAAAAATACCTTTATTAGAAAAATTAAGATTTATTAGTATATATTGCACGAATTTAGATGAGTTTTATATGATTAGAGTTGCTGGACTTAAGCAACTTTTTGCAGCAGGAGTAGTGCCACAAAATGAACTACCACCATTAGAGCAATTAAACGCTATTCGTGAATATTTACACGCAGAAAAAGACACTTTAGAACAAAATTATTTTTCTATAATGAGCGAATTAGCAAAAGTGGGTGTGGAGCTTAAAACTTATAATGATTTAACAAGAAATCAAAAAGGCAAAGCTAAAGAATATTTCTTTAGCACCATAATGCCAGTAATTGTTCCTATTGCAGTAGATTCAACGCACCCATTTCCACCACTTAATAACCTATCTTTCTCACTAGCTGTTAAGTTAAAAAGCGAAGATGAAAAGCACGATAAATTCGCTATGGTTAGAATTCCTAGAGTATTGCCTAGATTTTTTGAAGCTGATAGGGGGCTTTTCGTTCCTATTGAAAGTGTGGTAAAAGAGCATTTAGAAGATATTTTCCCAGGTTTTACTATGGTAGAAAGTGCAGCTTTTAGAGTAACTAGAAATGCTGATATTATAATTGAGGAAGAAGAAGCAGATGATTTTATGATGCTACTTGAGCAAGGCTTAAAACTTAGAAGAAAAGGTGCTTATGTTAGAATTCAAATTGAAAGCGGTGCTAGTGAAGAGATTAAAAACTTTTTAAGCATACATTTAAAAGTATTTAATAAAGATATTTACGAATACAAAACCCCATTAGCCCTATCATCAATGCTACAAATCGTAAATAATAAGCAATTAAGTCATTTATGCAATGCTTCTTATGTGCCTAAGATTTTGCCACCATTTGATGAGAATGTAAGTATATTTGAAGTAATTGATAAGCAAGATATTTTATGCTATCAGCCTTATGAGAGTTTTGACCCAGTTGCAAGTTTTATCAAAGAAGCTAGTAAGGATTCAAAAGTAATATCAATTAGAATGACCCTATATCGCTTAGAAAAAAACTCGCAAATTATTAAGGCTTTAATGGACGCAGCTAATGATGGAAAGCAAGTTACGGTTATGGTTGAATTAAAGGCTCGTTTTGATGAAGAAAATAACCTTTATTGGGCAAAAGAATTAGAAAACGCAGGAGCTCATGTAGTATATGGAATAGCAGGGTTTAAAGTGCATGCAAAAATTACTCAAGTAATTCGCCAATTAGATGATGGCACGCTTAAATTCTACGCACATTTAGGCACGGGTAATTATAACGCCGCTACTGCTAAAGTATATACTGATATTAGCTTTTTTACATCTAATTTTGATATAGCAAATACTGATATTACAGCGTTTTTTAACATACTTACAGGCTATTGCAAAAATAAACGCTTAAAAACTCTATCAATGAGCCCGTTTCAGATAAAAGAGCAGATTTTAAAAATGATAAAAACTGAAAGCCTAGCAGGTAAAAAGGGTGAAATTATAATGAAGATGAACTCGCTTGTTGATGAAGACATTATAAAAGCACTTTATGAAGCGTCAAACAAAGGTGTAAGCATTGATTTAATAGTTCGTGGGATTTGTTGTCTTAAACCAAATCTTAAAGGATTTAGCGAAAATATAAGAGTAAGAAGTATAGTTGGAAAATATCTTGAACACGCTAGGATTTTTTATTTTAAACACGCAACTCCACAATATTATATAAGCAGTGCTGATATGATGCCAAGAAATCTTGAGCGTAGGCTTGAACTAATGACACCTATATTAAATGAGAGTTTGCACGCTAAATTAGCAGAGATTTTAAGACTTCAATTAAGTGATAATCAATTAGCTTACACGCTTGATGAGAATGGTATTTATACCAAGATAGAAAAAGATGAAAAAGCTCTTGATTCTCAAGAAACTTTTGAAAACTATGTAAGTGGAATTTATAAAAGCTTTAAAAAAGGTCGTGATAAAGCAAAAGCCAATCAAATGGCACAAAAATTCTTTAGAGAGAATTAAATATTTTAGGAATTTAAATTCCTAAAATATATTTTTACTAAAATTTATAAAAATTAATTTTATTTTAAGTTTAAAATATTATTATTGACAGATTTTTTTGAACTTCACTTATACAATCCCCTTTATTTAAAATTGTTTTCTAATGGCGGTTAGGCCTTACTCTCGTGGGAGAAGGACAATGCGTGATTATTTAACAACTAAAAATCTTAGCAATGATGATTTTTATACGCTTATAAAAAAAGCTTTGTATTACAAACAACACGATGGCTTTTTTAAAAATTATGAAAATCAAATCATAGCTAATTTATTTTTTGAAGATTCTACAAGAACAAGGACAAGTTTTGAAGTTGCTGAGCTTAAGCTTGGCTTTAGAGTGCTTAATTTTTCTGCTAGTAGTTCAAGTGTAAATAAAGGCGAGAGTTTATATGATACTTGCAAGACTTTTGAAAGTCTTGGAACTAGCGTTTTAGTAATTAGACATAAACAAAATAATTATTTTGATGATTTAGTAGGACTTAATGCTAAAGTGGTTAATGCAGGTGATGGAAGTGGAGCACACCCATCTCAATGTTTGCTTGATTTAGTAACGATTTATGAGCATTTTAATACTTTTAGTGGTTTAAAAATAGCAATAGTTGGAGATATAAAAAATTCTCGTGTAGCAAAATCAAACAAAGATGCGCTTGAAAGACTTGGAGCTAAAGTATTTTTAGCTGCACCTCCTATTTATCAAGATAATTCTTATAATGAATACTATAAATTAGATGAAATTATAGATGAGGTTGATGTTTGTATGCTTTTACGCATTCAACACGAAAGACACGATAAAAATGAATTAGATTTAGAAAAATATAGAAAATCTTTCGCACTTACAACTAATAATTATAAAAGATTAAAAAATGATGCAATCATAATGCACCCAGCCCCAATTAATCGTGGAGTAGAGATTGATAGTTGTTTGGTTGAATGTGAAAAATCAAAGATTTTTACCCAAATGAGTAATGGTGTATTTGCTAGAATGGCAATACTTGATTATGTATATGAAAGGATTTAAAATGCTTCTTAAAAATTGTAATGCATTTATAGATAATAAATTTGTTGAAACTGATATTTTAATTGAAGGTAAAAAAATAGTAAAAATAGCTCCTAATATTGATTATAGTGGAGAAATAATTGATGTTAAAGGTAAGCTTGTTAGTGCGGGTTTTGTTGATATTCATCAGCATTTAAGAGAGCCAGGATATTCACACAAAGAGAGCATAAAAACAGGCTCAATGGCGAATGCAAAAGGTGGAATTACTACAGCTTGTGCTATGCCAAATCTAAAACCTGTGCCTGATACTTTAGAGAATTTAAAACTTGAATTAGATTTAATTCAAAAAGATTCTTGTATGAAAGTTCTTCCTTATGGAGCTATTACTATGGAAGAAAAAGGTCAAAGCTTAGTTAATTTTAGCCAATTAGCTCCTTTTGTTTTTGCGTTTAGCGATGATGGAAGAGGTGTTGCAAATGCAAAAATTATGAAAGACGCAATGAAAGAATGTGCGAAATTAAATAAATATGTAATTGCACATTGCGAAGATTTAGACCTAGTTGAAGGCGGTCATATGCACGATGGAGTTCAGTCTAAAAAATTAGGAATTAAAGGAATTTCAAGTTCAAGCGAGAGCGTGCAAGTTGCAAGAGATATGCTACTTTGTAAAGAATGCAATTCAAATTATCATGTATGTCATATAAGTGCTAAAGAAAGTGTTGCGATGGTTGAGTTTGGCAAAAAACTTGGAGTAAATATAAGTTGTGAAGTAACTCCACATCATTTAATTTCTTGTGATGAAGATATTAAAGAAGATAATGGAATGTGGAAGATGAATCCGCCTTTAAGAAGCAAAGCTGATAGAGATTATTTAATAAATGCTTTAAATGAAGGCATAATTGAAGTAATAGCAACAGATCATGCACCACATTCAAAAGACGAAAAGCAAGGTGGATTTAATAAGGCTTATTTTGGAATTATAGGAAGTGAGTTTGCGTTTTCATTGCTTTATACAAAATTAGTAAAAACTAATTTAGTAAAACTTGAGACAATTCTAAACGCTTTTAGCACTAATCCTAAAAAAATATTTAATTTAGAAAATGCAGGGGAGCTTAAAGTTGGTTCGATAGCTGATATTGTAGTAATTGATTTAGATAAAACTTGGGAATTAAAAGAAGATGAAATCGTTAGTTTAGGCAAGAATACGCCTTATTTAGGAAGTGTATTAAGCTCAAAAGTAGAGCTTACAATTTGTGATGGAAAAATTATTTTTAAAGGAGAATAAAATGCAAGATGTAAATAAAATTTTAGTTATAGGAAGTGGTCCTATTATAATTGGTCAAGCAGCAGAGTTTGATTATGCAGGAACTCAAGCTTGTTTATCGCTTAAAGAAGAAGGTAAATATGTAATATTAATCAATTCAAACCCAGCTACTATTATGACTGATAAAAATATTGCTGATGAGATTTATATAGAGCCAATTACTTTAGAATTTGTAACAAAGGTTATTAAAAAAACTCGCCCTGATGCAATCTTGGCTACCTTAGGCGGACAAGTTGCTTTAAATATGGCAATAGAATTAGATAAAGCAGGGATTTTAAAAGAATATAATATAAAAGTATTAGGTTCTAGCTTAGATACTATTAATAAGGCTGAAGATAGAGAATTATTTAGAGCATTAATGAATGAATTAAATGAACCTGTTCCACCAAGTGTTATTGTAAATAATACAAAGAGTGCAATTTCTTTTGCTAATGAATGTGGTTATCCTGTTGTTGTTCGTCCAGCATTTACTATGGGTGGAACTGGTGGCGGAATTTGTGAAAATGAAGCTGAACTTAAAAAAATAGCTAGCGAAGGCTTAATTTATTCTCCTACTAGACAATGTTTAATTGAAAAATCAATAGCAGGATTTATAGAACTTGAATATGAAGTTATAAGAGATAGAGCTGATAATGCTATATTAATTTGCGATATGGAAAATATTGACCCTGTTGGAATTCATACAGGTGATTCATTGGTTGTTGCGCCAACTCAAACACTTGAGCCAAAAATCAAACAACAAATGATAGATGTTGCTATTAAATTAATAAGAGCATTAAAAATTGAAGGTGGTTGTAATGTTCAAATAGCTTTAAACCCAATTACAAAAGAATATTTTATTATTGAAGTAAATCCTAGAGTTTCACGCTCAAGTGCTTTAGCTAGTAAAGCAACTTCATTTCCTATAGCAAAAATCGCAGCAAAAATCGCAATAGGCAAAACTTTAGATGAGATTAAAAATGAAGCAAGTGGCTTAAGCTATCTTGAGTATAAACCAAATCTTGATTATATAGTTACTAAAGCTCCTAGATTTGCATTTGATAAGTTTAAAGATGCTAATCGTTATTTAGGCACTCAAATGAAAGCAACGGGTGAAGTAATGGGCTTAGGAACTAGCCTAGCTGAAAGTATTTTAAAAGCTATTAAATCACTTGAATATGGAATTTGTCATCTAGGTCTTAAAAACGGCGAAACATACACAGATGAAAAAATCAAAAAGCGTTTAATTAAAGCTGGAGATGAAAGAATATTTTTCATAGGAGAAGCTTTAAGGCGTGGAATTAGTGTTGATGAGATTATGAATCTTACTAAAATGCAAAGATTATTTATAGACACATTTAAGCAAATCATTGATACAGAACACGAATTAAAAGAGAAAAAATTTGATATTCAAGCACTTACAAAAGCTAAGCAAATAGGACTAGCTGATAAAATTATCGCACATCGTTGGGAATGCAAGCAAAAAGAAGTGTATGAACTAAGAGCTAAAAATAATATAAGACCTATTTATAAATGCGTTCAGCCGATGGATTATAAAAATCTAATTCCAAGTTTTTATTCAACTTATAATAAAGAATTTAAAGACACAAATGAAATTAGCAATAAGCAAAAAATAATAGTTTTAGGAAGTGGTCCTATTAGAATTGGTCAAGGAATTGAGTTTGATTATTCTAGCGTGCATGCTATTTGGGCTATTAAAGAAATGGGCTATGAAGCAATAATAATTAATAACAATCCTGAAACATTATCAACTGATTATAGCGTAGCTAATAAGCTTTATTTTGAGCCTTTAAGCAATGAAGAAGTTTTAGAAATTATTAATATTGAAAAACCTTTAGGAGTAATTGTTAGTTTTGGTGGTCAAACTGCTATTAATTTAGCTGAGTTTTTAGAAGCAAATGGAGTTAAGATTTTAGGCACAAGTTTAGATAGCATAAATACTGCTGAAGATAGAAAATTATTTGAAAAATTAATGAGTGATTTAGGCTTAAATCAACCTAAAGGAATTACTGCAATTAGTGTTGATGAAGCTATCAAAAATGCTAATTTAATAGGCTATCCTGTGCTAGTTCGTCCATCGTTTGTTTTAGGTGGTAGAGCTATGCAAGTTGTATTTAACGATGAAGAACTTAAAAAATATATGCAAGAAGCAACAGAAGTAAGCCTTGATAAACCTATATTAATTGATAAATATTTATGTGGAAAAGAGCTTGAAGTAGATGCTATTTGTGATGGAGAAAATGTTTATATACCAAGTATTTTAGAGCATATTGAAAGAGCAGGTGTGCATAGTGGAGATAGCACAGCAATAACTCCTAGCGTTAGTATAAGTGATGAGGTAAAAGAAGAAATTATTAATTACACTAAAAAACTTGCACTTGCTTTAAAAATCAAAGGACTTTTAAATATACAATTTGTATATTTTGAAAATAAACTTTATGTATTAGAAGTAAATCCAAGAGCTTCAAGAACATTGCCGTTTTTAAGTAAAGTAATTAATAAAAACCTAGCAAATATAGCTTTAAAAGCTGCTTTAGGAATAAGCCTAAAAGAGCAAGGAATTACTAAAGAATTTGAAGAAATACAAGGAATGTATTATGTAAAAGTTCCTGTATTTAGCTTCTCAAAATTATCTTTAGTTGATACAGTTTTAGGGCCTGAGATGAAAAGCACTGGAGAAGTTATGGGAACTAGCACAAGTGCAAACAAAGCACTTTATAAAGGTCTTGTTGCAAGTGGCGTTAGAATAGAAGAATTTGGCGGAGTATTATTTAGTATTGATGATAAAAATAAGGCTGATTCACTTGAGCTTGCTCGTGGATTTATGAACTTAGGTTATAAAATCTTAGCTACTAAAAATACAGCAATTTATTTTAATAATCATGGAATTAATGCAATTAGTGTTAATAAATTAGGCGATGAAGATGACATAATTTCAAAAATTGTTAATGGAGAAATTACATTAGTAATTAATACTCCAAGAGATGCAAAAAATAGCCTTAGTGATGGATTTAAAATAAGACGCGCAGCAAGTGAGAGTAAGGTTGCAAGCTTTACAAATCTTGATATTGCAAAAGCTTATTTAAAGGCTTTAGAAGAAATATCATTAAGCGTGTATTCTTTATAATTTTTAAGAATTTAAACTCATTTTTTGAGTTTAAATTCCTTTTTAAATTTATTATAAAATAAATATTTTTTAAACTCCTAATCAAGAATGATTATTGCTTAGTCTATGTATTAAATAAAAAAAGTTAAGATTTAAATAAAAATATTTTAAGGAAAACAATGTTATTTACAAGAGCTAGTGAATATGCTTTAATTAGTTTAATTTACATTGCAAAACATAAAAGTCCAATAGATGTAGATACTTTAGCAAGTGAATTAAATATACCAAGAAGCTTTTTAGCAAAAATATTACAAAATTTAGCAAGAGCGCATATTTTAAAATCTTATAAAGGTATTAATGGTGGTTTTATTCTGGCAAAAGAACCAAATTTAATAAATATAAAAGATGTCATAATATCTGCTGAAAAAAAAGAGCCTTTAGTTTTTGAATGCACAGGAGATGATAAGTGTCCTAGTAATAGGCACGATACTTGTAAAATATATCCTATAATTACCAACTTACAAGATAAAATAAATTCTTTTTTAACTGATATTACCTTAGAGCAGATTTTAAAATAATGGCAAAACAAAAAAATACTATGCTAAGCCTAGTAGCTCCTTATTTAGAGCCACTTGTAAAATTTAAAAGTCTTTCTATGGTAGGTTTAATAGTTGCTATTTTAGCAATTATTATCGTTCCTTTACCATCTGGAATACTTGATTTTTGCTTAGCACTTAGTATTGCTATATCGGTTTTGATGATTTTAATAGCTATGTATATTCCAAAACCGACTGATTTGACTACTTTTCCAACATTAATTTTAATAATTACTCTTTTTAGACTAAGCCTTAATATCGCAACCACTAGAATGATTTTAAGCAAAGGGCATGAAGGCCCTGCTGCAGTTAGTGATATAATTGCTAGTTTTGGAGAATTTGTTGTAGGTGGAAACTATGTAATAGGGGTTGTTGTATTTTGTATCTTAGTATTAATTAATTTTATGGTTGTTACAAAGGGTTCAACTCGTGTTAGTGAAGTTCAAGCTAGATTTACGCTAGATGCAATGCCAGGAAAACAAATGGCAATTGATGCTGATTTAAATGCAGGGCTTATTACTGAAGAGCAAGCTAGAGAAAGGCGTCAAGAAATAATAGGCGAAGCGAACTTTTATGGAGCTATGGATGGTTCTTCTAAATTTATTAAAGGTGATGCAGTTGCAGGTATAATAATCACTATTATTAATATAGTTGGCGGACTTTTAATAGGTATGTTTCAGCACGATTTAGAATTAAATGCTGCTGCTTCTAGTTATACTATTTTAACTATAGGAGATGGACTTGTATCTCAAATCCCAGGATTAATCACTTCAACAGCAACAGCTATAATTATTACTCGTGCAAGTAAAGAAGAAAAACCATTTGCTGAAAAATCTTTAGAGCAATTATTTGGAGATTATAAAACCTTATTTATAGTTGGGTTTATTTTGTTCGTATTTGCTTTAGTTCCTGGTCTTCCTACTATTTCACTAGGTTTTATGGCTTTTGTATTTGGTGGGCTTGGCTTTTTACTTATGAAGACTAAAGATGAAGATTTATTAAGTCCTAAACCAAAGCAAAAAGGAGCAGCTCAACAACCAAACACAAGTGGAGCAGCACCAGCTCAAAGCACAACACCACCTAGAAAAAGTGAAGCTGAAATTGCAGCAGAGCGTAAAAAGAAAAATGAAGAAAGCTTAAATCTTGAAATGCTTGAATTACAAATCGGATATTCTTTAGTAAAAGTTGCTGAAAGTGATTTAATAGATAGAATTCCAACAATGCGTCAAACAATAGCTAAAAATCTAGGTTTTTTAATGCAAGATATTAGAATAATTGATAATATTCAGCTAGACCCTAATGAATATGATTTTAGAATTAAAGGAATTTCAATTGCAAAAAATATTATATATCCTGATAAATTTTTAGCAATTGATAATGGTTTTGATGAAACCGATGAAATAGAAGGAATAGAAGTAATAGAACCTGCTTTTGGTTCAAAAGCTATTTGGATTGACCCAAGTGAAAAAAATAAAGCTACGATGAGTGGTTATGTAGTAGTTCATCCTGGTGCAGTAATTAGCACACATTTAAGTGAATTGGTTAAAGAACACGCAGCCGAACTTTTAACTAGGCAAGAAGTAAATTCTTTATTAGATAGATTAAAGCTTACTCAAAGTGTGTTGGTTGAAGAAGTATTGAAAATCACTTCAATAGGTCTTATACAAAAGGTATTAAAAGAATTATTAAAAGAGCAAATTCCAATAAAAGATATGATAAGTATATTAGAAACAATATCTGATTTAGTGCCTTATACTCAAGATATTGATACAATAACAGATCATGTAAGAGCTAGTCTTAATAGAGTAATTACTAATATGTATTTAGATGATAATAACAAACTACAATTTTATGCACTATCAATGCAAGTGAATAGGCGTTTATTGGAAATGCTAGTAACTAATAAAAACGGCACAACAACCCTAGCAATAAATACAGAGCAAACCCACGCTTTATATACAGCAATTAGCGATAAAGTAAAAGAGCATTATAATATGCATTCAAATACTTTTATATTATTAGTAGAACCTAGTCTTAGAAGAAAGATAAAAGAGATTTGTGAAAGATTTGGATTAAAACAAGTTGTTGTTCTTGCTTATAGCGAGATTGCAAATAACGCTGATTTTGATAATATAGGCAATGTTGATGCAGCAATTTAGAAAGGAAAATAATGAAAATATATCACCTAAGCCACACTGATTTAGATGGATATGGTTGCCAATATGTGGTAGCTAATTATTTTAAGGATTGTGAATTTTATAATTCTAATTATGGCAAAGAAATTGAAGAAAAATTTGAAGAAATTATGATAAAAGTAGAAGCAAATCCTGATGAATTTGCTCTTATTTTAATAACTGATGTAAATCCTATTGAAAGTGTTTGCGAAGAATTTACTTCTAGGGTTGCAAGGCTAAATCACGCAAAATTATTATTGCTTGACCATCATCAAACAGGTAAAGCTTGTATGGAAAAATATCCTTGGTATTTTTTAGATAGTTCAAGGTGTGCTACTAAGATTACTTATGATTTTTTTAGTAAAATTTTTGGAGAAAATAAAGAACTAAGCCTAATGGTAGATATTATAAATAGCATTGATATTTGGCTAAGTGATAGCAAATATTTTGAATTAGGCAAAATATTAATGCAAATAATTGCTAGTAGTAAGGAGATAAATAGAACTATGTTTGCTAAGCAAAATCACGCTTATATGTTCTTTTTATTAAACAAAGCTAGAGAATATTTTCATCTTGAAAATCCAAATATTGCTTTAGAAGATGCAACTCATAGTATTAAAAAAGAGTTTTTTAAAAATGACAAAAACGATACTTTGTGTAATTTAATAAGCGATTATTTAGTAAGGATTTTAAGCGAAAATAAGCAAGATTATACGATTTATTATAAAGACAAAAAAGGCTTATTGGTCTATGATATAGGAAATGTTAGCGTTATAGGAAATGATTTTTTAGTCAAAAATCCTGAATATGATTTCTTTTTAGAAATTAATCCTGGCAAGAAAATCTCTCTTAGGGCTAATAATAAAATTGATGTTAGCTTATTTGCAAAAACGGCTTTTAATGGTGGCGGTCACGCAAATGCTAGTGGCGGGATATTTACAAGTTATAAAGATAGTAGTGTATATTCTAAGATTTACGAACAAACTAAAACTTATTTGGAGAAATTTAATGAAAAATGAAGAAATTGAAGATTTAATGTATGAGATTGCTCTAATGCACAAAGCTGCTTTGTATTATGCAGGGGTTAAGAAAAACTGCCTAGAAAAGGCTGCATTTACTTATCTTGAGCTAATTGATGAAGCGAAGAGTGAAGATGATTTTGAGCTTATTTTAGAAACTATGGCTTTATTAAAAGACAAACACCCTGAGTTTTTTAACTAAAATATAAATATAATTAGTCTAATTTAAATTCTTAGAATTTAAATTAGAAAGATATTTTATAAGCATTCTAATTATTTAAATTAATCAAAACCTTACCGATTTTATTGTTATTTTTTACACTTTTTAAAGCTTGGTTTATATCATTTATGCTAAAAATCTCACCGACTGATGGGCGGTATTTTATATTATCTAGCATAGAAGATATTTGCTTAAGCTCTTCGCCATTTTTTATTAACAAACATAAAATGATACTCACAGCCTACTTTTTTAGCTGCATTGTTTAGCTTAAGTCCTGCAAAATAAAATAAAATCTGCTTTAGTTTTGAAAGCTTCAAGCTTTTAGCAAATTTCATATCAGGCATACCCTTTAAAGATACTAGCTTTCCACCTTTATTTAGGATTTTAAACTGCTTAAAAGTTTCATTTTTACCAATGCAATCTATTACAAAATCTACTTTAATTTTTGTATAATCATCGCTTTTTGTAAAATACTCGCAAACGCCTAATTCTAAGGCTTTTTGCTTAAAATTAGCATTTCCGCTAGCATATATGTTAAGCTCTTTTGCAAGTGGCAAAGCAAGATTTCCAAAACTCCCACTAGCTCCAGAAATAAATATTGAGTTTTCATTTTTAGCATTCATTAATTTAATAGCTTGTAAAAATGTTAAAGAGGCTAATGGCACGCAAGCTGCTTCATCATCTTTTAAATATTCAGGCACTTTTGCTATATACTTATGATTTATCGCTACATATTCAGCAAATGCTTTTTCACACATTGCATAAACTCTATCCCCAACTTTAAATTTTTTTACATTTTTACCTATGCTAGTTATAACTCCTACTAATTCATTGCCTAAAATTAGTGGTAATTTATAAGGAGTTATTATATTTAGTGCGCCATCTTTTATAAGATTATCTAGTGGATTTACGGCTGCATAAGTTACTTTAATTAAAACTTCATCATCTGTTATTTTTGGAATATCAATTTCTTTTATTTCTAAATCACTTTTAAAATTATTTAAAACTGCTGCTTTCATAATTTTCCTTTAAATTTAATGATTTTTTTATGCAATTATATATACATAGCCATTAAAATCTTACATTACAAATTCTTTCATTTCATAGCTGCCTTTAGATTTGCTAGAAACGAAAACTCTTATTTAATCCTATTTATATCTTGTAGCATTATCTAGACATTTTCACTTGAAAAAAAGTTTTTTAATCTCTTATTTTTGCTCTATGCAAAATCCAAGCTTTTCATAAAATAAAATTGATTTATTTATGCTCGTTACAAATAAAAATGTTTTTGTGTTTTTAATACACTTTTTATAAAGCTAATTTTATTTTTAACTAAGCAAAAATATTCTTACTTAGTTAAATTTATATATAGCAATTACATTAAATCACTATTTTTTATAGATTTTTTAGTTAAAAACAATTAAATCTATTTATTTAAGTTGCATAGCATTCTCACAACCTATATTGTTGCCTAAATCACAAGCTTTATTGAAAAAATGTTTAGCTATTTGAGTATCTTGTTTTATACCTTGTCCTTTAAAATACATAAACCCTAAATTGATACAACCTATTGCATTATTTTTCTCACAAGCTTTATGATAGAATATTACAGCCTTAACAAAATCTTGTTTTTCACCTTCACCTTTTTGGTATAAAGTTCCTAAATTACTACAAGCACTCGCATAGTTTTTATCGCAAGCTTTTGTATAAAATTGAATTGCTTTTGTATAATCTTGCTTTACACCCACTCCAACATTATATAAAAATCCCAAATTATAACAGCTAACAGCATACTCATCACCACAAGTTTTAGTATAAAGCTTTACTGCTTTTGCATAGTCTTGTTTTGTGCCATTTCCGCTAACATATAAACCAGCTAAATTATTACAACTATAAATAAACCCACCTTCGCAAGATTTTTTATAAAGATTAAATGCTTTAGTATAATCTTGCTCTACTCCTTGTGCGTTTTCATATAAAACTCCTCTAAATGATAGCAAGCTTCAAAATCTTCATCATTACAAGCTTTTGTAGCTAGTTGTGCAGCCTTTTGATAACCATAATTATCTTTATAATTAGAACCTAAGAGAACGCAAGCAATGTAATCATCTTGATCGCATTTGATTTTTTCTAGCATATTTGTTTTAGAACAACCGATAATGCAAATGCTTAAAAGTATAAAACACAATAACTTTTTCAATATATCTCCTTTTTTGGAAGTAAATTATACTAATTTGTTATTTTAAATTATTATTTTAAGCATTTATTATTTCGTTTAGAATTTGATTTTCGTATTCTTTTAGGTATTTTTGTGTATTGCTTTTTTTATAAAAATCATAACAATCAATGGTTTTAAAGATATTTATTCTAGCTAATAGGTTTGCCTTATGAGAGCTTACACTTAGCTAATCAGTTTAAACCCTGTAAGAAAAATCTATTTTAGTTTTGAAAGCTTTAAGTCTTATTTAACTTTAAAAAATACTAGCAAACGCCTAATTCTAAAGCTTTTGTAAAATTGATAAAACTTATTTTGTGTTATTTAACTAGCATTTTATACTTAATAAGGACTTATTAAAAATCTATGTTTTAAATTCTTTTACTTTTATCTAAGTTAGTTATAAAATTAAAAGATTATTTAGTGGATAAAGTCTTATAGTTTATTTTATAAATTCTTTATCCACTAGAATTTAAATATCAATTTTTTAGCTAATTTTTGATAATTCCTTTATTTTCTCTATAGCTTCATTATTTAAACCAAATCTTCTTGAATATTTATTCACGCAAGAATCATCTAAAAATTCTAAAACTATTTCTTTTGCACTTACATTTTGACTTAAATTCTCTTTAATCAATCTTGTGATTTCTTGCAAAATCTCTGCACTGATATTTAATAAATCAATTTGTATGAATTCTCCTTCAAAGGCTTTTGGGCTTTGAGTGAATTCTTCTTTATTTTCTTTAGAATACTGCCTTCTTGGTTTTGCTATTCGTTTTTCAAATACCACATAACCTAATGAGTTTTTATTCTCACTTGGCTCTTTTATAAGCTCGTTAGTAATTAAGAAAAAATCATCAATAAATACCCCAACTCCATTCTCATCAGCTCTTAAACTAACTTCAAATCCATATAAATTCTCTTCTTTTTCTTTACTAAAAAACTCATTTTCTAGCTTTTTATACACTTCATCATTAAAGCATAAAATATCAAATTCTCCACCTTCATCAACCACTTTAAGCTTAGCAAAGGCTTTATTTTTTTTGCTTACTTTAAATTCTGCTTCAGTTACTATTCCTAAGCAAAAAGCATTGTAATCTCCATAATCAGCCTTGTTAAAATCGCTACTTTTTAAATACTCAATATTTTGAGTTAGATGAGAAAATCTTTTAATATCGCCCTTAATTTTCTTACCACCCTTTTTGCTAAACACTTCATATCCAAGAGCATTTTTATCATCAGTATTTACACCTATTTCACTAGCATTTACTTCTATTAAATTATTTAAAAATAAAGTATTTTTTGCATTATCTCTTTTAAGATTTAAAATAAATGCGTAAAGAGATTTTTTGGTTTTTATATCTTGAGCTGCTAGGTTCATTGCTTTATATTTTGATGCTAAAACATCTATTAAATCAGGGTTAAAACACAAAATATTAAAATTTGAATAATAATCAAGCGCTTTAATATTTGCATAGCTTTTACCGCTTTTGCTTTGTTTAAAATCAACTTCTTCAATAATTCCTAAGCAAAATGCTTGATATTCCCCATCATCTAAATTCTCAAAATCACTACTTTTATAATGCTCAATTGATTTAATTTCTTTTTTAAACTCATCTAGCGGGTGTGAGCCAAGATATATTCCTAAATATTCTTTATCAAACTCGGCTAATTCTGCTACGCTAAATTCTTCTTGGTTTGTAATATCAATACTACTATGATATTCTGTTTCAAATTGAGAGAATAAACTCTCTTGCAATCTTTTATCATGCTCTTTTTTTGCTTTAAACTCATTAATAATATAATCAATTGCATTTAAAGCACTTTTTCTATTAATCCCAATACATTCAAAACAACCCGTCTTAGCTAAAGCTTCTAAGCCTTTTTTATTCATATAAGCAGCATCAGCCCTTGCAATAAAGTCTTTCATATCGCTAAATGGCTTATCTGCTCTAGCTTTTGCAAGTCCTTCAGCACTAGGAATTCCAAAGCTCTTAATTGAGCCAAGCCCATAGACAATAGCAGCTTTTCCATCTTTTATAGTAACGTTAAATTCCCTTGTACCATCGTTTATATTAGGTGGTAAAAGCTCTATTCCTAATCTATCTAGCTCATCTTTATATTTTTCAATTTTTTCAACTTTTCCTTCTTCGCTAGTTAGTAATGCTGCCATAAATTCTGTTTCATAATATTTTTTAAGATAAGCCGTCTGAAAGGCTACTAGAGCATAGGCTGCTGAGTGAGATTTGTTAAATCCGTATTCAGCAAATTTTAAAATAAGCTCCCATAAATCATCAGCCTTTTTCTCATCAAAGCCTTGTTTTATAGCACCTTCTAGGTATTCTCCTTTTAATTTTACCATTTCTTCAAGCTTTTTCTTACCCATAGCACGACGAACCAAATCAGCTCCACCTAAGCTAAATCCACCAATGGTTTGAACTACTTGCATAACTTGCTCTTGATATACAATAACCCCATAAGTTGGCTCTAAAATAGGCTTTAATTCAGGGAAAGCATATACTGCTGGTTTTCTTCCGTGCTTAATATCTATAAAATCATCAACCATTCCACTATCAAGTGGCCCTGGGCGATAAAGTGCTAAAACAGCGATTAAGTCTTCAAAGCAAGTTGGCTTAAGCCTAGCATTTAAATCCTGCATTCCCGAGCTTTCTATTTGGAAAATCCCAAGAGTATTTCCTGTTTGAATTAAATCATAAACGCCTTTATCATTTACATCAATTTTGTTCCAGTCTATATCTATATTATGGCGTTTTTTAATGAGTTTTATAGCATTATCAATAACGGTTAAAGTTTTAAGTCCTAAGAAGTCAAACTTAATCAAATCAACATCTTCAAGATAATCTTTCATATATTGAGTTACTAATGCGTCTGATTTTGGTTGTTTAAACAATGGGGTTTTTTTCCATAATTCTTCGTTTGAAATCACCACTCCAGCAGCGTGCATTCCTGCGTTTCTATTAAGTCCTTCAAGTGCTAATGAATACTCCCAAACTCTAGTTCCAATTTTGCTTTTGCCCCTTACATCATCAGGGTGGCAAACTATATTTTTATACTCTGCACGATTGTCTAAATCTTCAATGAAAGCCTTAATATCAGGGTTTTTTTCGTAAGCATCTTTTAGAGTGATTTTTAGCTCATCAGGGACTAATTTTGCTAAAGTATCAGCATCTTTTATGCGTAAATCACAAACCCTTGCAACATCACGAATAACACCTTTTGCAAGTAATTTACCAAAGGTAATTACTTGAGCTACGTTATAGCGACCATATTTTTTTACAACATAATCAATTACTTCTTCACGCCTATTTTGACAAAAATCCACATCAATATCAGGCATAGATACACGCTCAGGATTTAAAAAACGCTCAAAAAGTAGATTATAAGGAAGTGGGTCAAGGTCAGTTATTTCTAAACAAAACGATACCAATGAACCTGCAGCAGAGCCCCTACCAGGTCCAACAGGAATACCCATATCCTTAGCAGCTTTTATAAAATCATGAACGATTAGCATATAACCACTAAAACGCATATTTTTAATAATGTTGATTTCAGTTCTTAAACGCTCTTTATAGGTTTCGTGTTTGCTCTCATCAATATATACTAAACGCTTATTAAGCCCGTCCCAACAAAGCCTTTCAAACAATACATCATCATTGCTAAAGCTAAACATATCTTGACTAGGCAATTCTAAGCCGATTTTTTCAGCATATTCAAGAGCGAATTTAAAATTTGGTGGAGTAGGGTTTCCTAAGTTTAGCTCTAAATTGCATTTATCAACTATTTCTTGAGTATTTTGCACAACTTCAGGCACATCAAGGAATAATTCGTGCATTTCTTCAGCGCTTTTTACATAGATTTCACTCATTGTGTGTCTTAAGCCATTGTCTTTTTTGGCTTCATCACTTTCAGGATCAACCCCTACAATATCTCCTGTGCTAATTGCCATAAAGATATTTTGAGCTTGAGCCCTATCTTTATAAGTATAATGTGAATCGTTTGTAGCTATTACTTTTATACCTAATTCTCTTCCTAATTTAAGTATATTTGTATCTATATTTAATTGAGAATTTATACCCATTCTCATAATTTCAAGATAAAAATCATCTCCAAAAACTTCTTTATACCAAAGTGCGGCTGCTTTTGCACCTTCATAGCCTTTAGCTCCCATATCAGCATTTGTTTTTCCATTGCGACGAACTTCTTTATCATTTAAATGCCAATTAATCTCACCTGCAAGACAAGCAGAGCTACAAATTATACCTTCGCTATATTCTTTTAATAATTTTTTATTAATTCTAGGGCGATAATAAAAACCATCTATATGAGCTCTTGAAGTAAGATACATAAGGTTTTCATAGCCTTTTTGATTTTTAGCAAATAAACATATATGCCAACGGCGATTGGTTGCAGTGCTGCTTAAATCATCATCATCGTGCAAATAGCCTTCAAATCCAATAATAGGCTTAATTCCGTGCTTTTTCATACTTTTATAAAAATGAATTGCTCCAAACATAACCCCGTGATCAGTTATTGCACAAGATTTAAAATTTAACTCTTTTAATCTTTTTGCTAATTCATCAATTTTATTTGCGCCATCTAAAAGCGAATATTCTGTATGTAAATGTAAATGTGTAAAATCCATAATTTATCCTTTAGGGCTATTTTAGTCGTTTTATCTAAAGACTTTTTAAACACAAAATCTATTTTAAATTCTTAATATTTTTATAGAATTTAAAATAATTTTGTATTTAGCTTAAAAGGAATTATTTAAAATATCTAGCATTTTTTTATGATAGGCATTAATTTCTTCTAAATCCCAGCTATTTTTAGAATAGACTTCTAATAATTTTAGACTAATTATTATTTTTTCATTTATGAAATTTTGAAAAATATTTTTCTTTTTATTAAAATCTTTATCGCTAAATTGTGAGTTTTCACTATCGCTTATCAAGGCTAAATTGCCTAAGTCATCAATTTTACTTCTGCTTTGTGGGTAAATATGCTCAACTGAATTAATATCTCTAAAGCGATAATTTGTAATGTAATTTTTATAGTTGTTTTTAAAATCAGCATCTTGCATTAGATAGTATTCATAGCGTTGTAACCAATAAACAATATTTTGATGATTATAATTTAAATCATCAAGATTGTCGTTTTTTGCTAGATTATCATCTAGGTTTTTTAGCTCTTTAAATAAATCTTCATCACTTTTACAAGTTAGTAAAGTTTCTAAATATTCACTAGGATTTCTAGCTACTCTTAAATAATTTAAAAACAATTCAAGCTTAGCATCCTTTAAATCTCCTAAAAGCTTATAATCTTCGTGAGTTTTTCTAACACTTCTTCTATCAAAAATAATTCTATATTCTTTTAAAGCATTTATTATTTTTATGGCGTTTTCTTTTGTTTGCTCTATTTTATTCCAAGTATTTTCTAAGAATTTTGTTTTATCAATTTTAATTTCATCTCCAAATAAAATCCTAAAAATATGCAAAACAAATGTAGGATAATCAACAATGCTTTTAAACTCTTTTGCTTTACATTCTTTTATATCCAAGTCTAAAATCCTACCTATGCTAAGAGCTTCGTATTTGGTATTAAAATCAGCTATTTTATCCATTTGCATACATTCGTTTAAAATATTTGAATAATAAAAATATTTATCATCATCTTTTACAAGCTTAAGTAAAAATGATTTTAAAATATCGCTTTCATCAAGGGCTTGAGAGTTGCTATTCATATTTATAAAATAATTGCCACAATTAATACCATCTAAAATCACAAGATTTATTCTGATATTTTTAAAAAGGTTTTCGTTTAATTTTGACTTATCATTGTCTTTAAAATACTCTTTAAAAGTATTAAAAGCATTGTCTATATTCTCACCTAAATTATTAAAATTATAATCCCAAATAGCATCTGTTATATCTTCTCTTAAAGGCATTTTGAATCTACATTCATTTTCTAAATACGCAAAATTAAAAGCATTTGCAAATTCTCCTTCAGCTTTTTGCATTTTGTTATTTTCATAGCACATATAAGCACATAAGAAAAATATCGTGCTAAGTCTTTGTTGTCCATCAATTATCACTAATTCATCATCTTTAAGGCTTGCTGTAATAGTGCCTATAAAATACTCTTCATTTGCGTTTAAAATATCATCTAAAAGCGCTTTAATTTGTCCTTCTTCCCATTCATATAATCTTTGATAAATAGGTATTACAATGCTTTTATCAATTTCATTTAGGCTTATTATCTTACTTTGCATCACTTACTCCTAAAATATTGTATTTTTTAAACTCATCTTCTAAAAATTTAAGCCTTTGAAATGAACTAATTTGATATTCTTCTAAGCTTATTAAATTATCCAATCTTCTTATAAAATCATTTTCACAATTTGAGTTTATTACCATTTTAGTAATTCTTCTAAGGTCTGCAACAAGCGAAATATAATCAGTCCTTCCACCTGTAATAACCTTATAATACATTATCCTTACAATCATCCTTGCCACCCTATCAAAATCTCCATCAAGAAATTTATCAAGATATACGATAAGTGCAAATTGTGTGTATATATAAGAATAATCATAATATTTGCTTTTTGGATAATTGCTTTTAACAAGTTTATTTAAAAAGCTACTTTTAGCTATCACATCTTTATTTTCATAATGTTTTTTAACCCAAGAAAAAAAGCTAATTCCATTAGCAAAACTTGCATTTATATTGTTTAGATTAGCTCCTGTGCTAAAAGGTGTGATTTTGCAATATTCATCAATAATATCAATAGCCCAAGAATAATAATAAAAATCAAATTTATGCTCATCATCAAATTTTCTAATCATTGCTAAATTTTCTAAGAAAAATTGAAAATAGTTTTTAATTACTTCGTTACTTTCATATATTGTATTGCTTTTGCCATCTTCTATAAATTCATTGTATTTTTTCACATAGTAATTAATTAAATCATTATTGGTATTTAATACCCAATATGCTTTGATTAAGTCATAATTTTCTAGCTTTTTACCTTTGGTATTAATATTATCAAAAAACACAAAAGCTCTTTTTATATCATTCGTGCTAATATAAATAAAATTAATCTTTTCTAGCTTTCCGTAAAAATTTGTTTTATTTTTTAGATATTCTTTTAAAAAATCGTAATTTTTCTTTATATTTATATGCGATATTTGATGATAATATTTAGCATTTTCTAAAAACTTATTATTTTTATCTAAAGCCTTTAAAATAAGTTTTATAGTGGTTAATCTTTGTTGCCCGTCTATTATTTCATAAATTGGTTTATTATCTTTTGTTACTTTGTTAGTTTTGTATAAAACGATAGAGCCTAGCAATGTTATATTTTTGTTACTTTCAATATCTTTTAAAAGCGTTTTTATATGATTTTCATTCCAAACATAAGGGCGTTGATAATCAGGTATGCTAAGATTTAGTTCGGTTAATTTATCAAAAGTTAATATGCTTGAGCTTACATTATCCATAAAAATCCTTTAGATTATAAAATTACAATTTCATTAACTCGTTTTTAGCTTTTTCTAAATCATCAAGATTTAATAATAAATCAAATTCCTTAGGTTTTTTATAGACCTTATCATAATAATTGACTAAAAGTATTTTTGCTACACTTTTTAAATCCTTATTATTATAAGCAGTGCTTAGCTCATAAACTAAAGCATTTCCTAAATAAGGCTTTAATCTCTCAAGACAAAAATAAAAAAACTCCGAGCTAATGTTTTGATAATCATTCACACAATTTTGCACTCTAATATCCAAACTAGCTTCGCAAAGCACCTTAATACCGCTATTCATTTGCTCGTAAAAATTATTAAATAAAGTTATAGTTCCTATGTTTTTGCTCTCTGCTTCTATGAATACTTTTGCATCTTTTAATGCTTTTAATTCATTTATTAGATTTATATCAAATTGTTGTTGGCTAGGTTGTAAAAACCCACGAGAGCCAAAAGTTGAGCCGAAATGATGGGCTAATTTTTCTAAATCTATTTTATTATCAAGTAATTTTAAAAGCCTTGTTTTACCACAAGCTGTATTTCCTGCTAGGCTTACAAAATTAGGATTTTGATAGCTATTAAGATACGAAATCATCTCGTTTCTAAGTTCTTTAAAACCACCTTCGCATTTATAGACTTTAAATCCAATCTCACTTAAAATATGACCTATCGCGCCACTTCGCTGACCGCCCCTAGCACAATAAATATATATTTCATCTTTATGTGGATTTGCTATATTTTGTATTTTTTTAAGATGAATGCTTGTGTTTTTGCAAATAAAACTAGCTCCTAATAATTTTGCATTAAATTTATTAGTAGCATATTTTGTCCCTACTAATTTATGCTCTTCATTATTTAAGGCAAAAAAGTTTAAGGCTTTTTTTAAATGTGCTTTTTTGTATTCATTTGGACTTCTTGCGTCTATTAAAATATTTTTATTAGTATTTAAAAATTCTTTAGCACTAATTAGCTGCATTGTAGTTTTGAAAGCTCTCTTTTATCTTTAAATATAATTCATCTAGGCTAGTCCCTATAACTCTAGTATCACAAATAGTGGTTATAAAATTAGTATCCTTATGCCATCTTGGTAAGACATGTAAATGCAAGTGTTTTGCTATACCAGCACCAGCTGCATCGCCTAAATTAAGTCCGATATTTACTCCTTGTGCGTGCAAGGTTGTTCTCATAATATTTTCAGCAAATCTAGCTATTTTTGCCATTCTAAGCCAAGTTATCTCATCTAAATCGTTTAAAAACTCAACATGCTTTCTAGGAGTTATTAGAATATGTCCTGGAGAATAAGGGTATTTATTCATTAAAACCCTACACAATTCATCTTCATAAACTAGCACTTCACTATCTTCGCAAAAAGGACATAAACTTCTATCTTCTTTAAAATATTTATCACGCCAAGGTGCTTTTAGGTGTTGCATTAAGAATTCCTTTATATTTAGTATTTGGAACATTTTTTAATAATTTATCGTTAGCAATAAAAATATCAAATTGTTTTATGGTAGCTTTAAATAAATCTATATTGTTTTTAGCTAAAAACCCTAAGCTAAAACCACAATTTTTTGCAAGATTTAATAAATCATTATTAGCAATTTTATCCAAAACAATCCCATCAGCTCCGTAAATACTAGCTTTGATTAATTCATCTTCGCTTAAGTTTTTTGAATAATAAAATAAATGCTTTTTAACATAACGCCTAGCATAACCTAGCTCATCAAAATCACTGGTAATAAAAGCATCATTTAAATCATTTAAGTCATAGCTAAATTTAATTATTTCATTTTTAAATTCACTTAAATCTCTTGGATAAAACAGATTAAATCCAAGACTTTTTATTAGAATTTCTTTGCTTAATTCTTGCATTTATTTATCCTTTGATTATGCAGTTTTATTTCATCTTCATTTAAAACATCTTCGTTTTGTAATACTTTTTGCATAGTTTCTTGTGCGTTTTTGCAATCATTTATTAAATAATATCCCCAAGCTAAAGTATCAAGAAAATAAGCATTATCAGGTTCTTGTTCTAAAGCTTTTTGTATTAGTTTTATACCTTTTGCAATATCAATTTTTTCATCAATTATTGTATAAGCATATATATTTAGCATATTAGGAGCAACGCCACCTTTAGCTACTAATTCATCTAATTTGAAATAATCAAATTCTTTAGGATTATCTAGCATTTCGTATATATATGATTCTATTAAATAACTATTATTATTTTCTTTAATTGCTTTTTGATATAAAAATTCACTAAGTTTTTTATATTCTTTTAAATTAAAATATACTTTATAAGCTAATTCATCATCTAAATTAGCTATTTCATAAAGCTCTTTTTTCTTGTTAAATTCCAATAATTTCTTAGTTATTGTGTATAAAATATCTTTATTATTTGTAAATTCATAAAGCTTCATTCCTAAGCTAAAAATCTCATCAATATCTGAAGAATTATTAAGTTCATAAAGCGCTTCTAATCTATACAGCAAAAACAATGAATAATCAGGATTTATAGGCACTAATTTAGTATATTCTTTGATATTTTTATAATCTTTTTCTTTAAATAATTTTAGTATTTGTTCTGAATAGCCTTTAGGGTCTAATCTAATCGTTTTCTCCCACATATTAAGAGCTTTTAAAGCATTTAAACGCATTAATAAAAAAGGAGCTAATTCTGTATCTACTTTATTATTTTCTTCTGCAGTTTTATTAAATTCTTCTGTTAGTTTTACTACATCTTTATATTTTTCGTTAGCCATAAGCATTTCAATATATAAATATAATGAGTATAAATTGCTATATTTTTTATAATAATCTTTAGATATTTGTAAGGCTTCTTTTTTTAATCCTTGATTAAACAGCTCCTTACTCATAGCATTAGCTAGTGTAAAATCTTCGTTTTTTGATATGAATTTATAATATTCTTTTTTTGCTTGTTTATAATTTTTTTGTTCTACTAATTTAACAATATCTAGTTTTTTGATTAAATTATTATCTTTATCAATATCTCTTAGAGTATTTACTGCTTTATCCATATTTAAATTAGCAATAAAACCTTGTTTTATTCCATTTTCTAAATAAGCTTTTAATTTTGTTTCATCATATAATTTTAAATATGATTCGCTAGATAATTTAGCATTATTATTTTCGTTTAACATTGCATTTAAACGCAAATTATCAATACTATCAGCAAAAGTAATACTAGCTAATAAGATTAGTATTAATTTACCCCAATACATTCTTTTTTAAGCTCCTTTAGGTTATTTTTAAAATATTCCCAAAACGGAAATGTTCTACATTGCATAGGTCTTGCTTCATATACTCCACAATTTTTATTAATTTCATCAAAAAATATACAAGCAAAGCCATTATTGTATGGCTTTTCAATTAGGCTAAACCTAACGCCTACTTTAATGCAATATTTATTAACAAAATCATTAAAAGTTGTATTTTTTATCTTAGCTAGTTGGATAATTTCATCGCTAGTTAAAAATATATAACCACTCTCACCCGTGCAACACTTACCGCCACACTCACTGCATTTACTCTCATCAAATGAATATGAGTAATCTTTATTGTAAATCATAACTTTGAACTTTGATATTTTGATAAATTGAATTAAATTCTTTTGTTGTGCCATTGCTATCGTTACATATTAAAGGTGGCAAAATTAATACATCGCTTTTGCTTAATTTTCTTGCTTTAATTAATACTAAATTTGATGGTTTTTCTGCTTTTGTGTGAATAAATCTTATTATTTCGCATTTTAAATTCGTATTTTTTAAGGTTTCAAATATTAAATCAATTTTTTTAGCATCATAACAAAAATATAAAAAACCTTTCGGTTTTAATAATTTATCAGCACTTTTTAGCAATATTTCAAGTGGCAAAAAATCAATATGTCTTGAAATATTTAAATGCTTATTTTGTGCTTGCATTTTAGAATAAAATGGTGGATTAGAGATTATAAAATCATAATAATTATAAACTTTATAATCTTTAATATCACCTAAAATTACTTTATAATTAAGATTATTTTTTTCATAATTTTTTTTGCATAGTTTTACATTTTCTTCTTGAATATCAATTGCATCTATTTTTATATTTTTATTTTCGCTTAATAATAGGCTTAAAATTCCACTTCCAGCACCAATATCAAGTCCTATTCCTTTAAGCTTATCTTTACTTATAAAATCATATAAAATTATGCTATCACTATTGTAGCGATAGCCGTTTTTATATTGATAAATTATCATTTATAAACTCTTAAAATAAAGCCTTTTTTATTGTCTTTTGAGTATTCAGGCTCTAAACTTGAGCTAATTAGTGCATTAGGAATTTTTGATTTTATATAACTTGCAGCACTTTTTGTTCTATCTTTTGATAATCCAAAATTAGCTAAGCGAGTTAATCTTTGCACTTCTTTACTAGCCATATGAACTCCATCAATAGCACTTAAACTCTTAAAGCCACTATCATCAATTATAGGAGTTATCTCATATAAATAATTTTGATTATATTTTGCTAAGAATTTATCAAGTTCAAGCGAGCAAGTTTTACTAAGTCCAATTACTCCTGATTTTATATCATCACAAACAAAAGTATCTTGTAATTTTAAACTATTTGTATTTAACGAACTTCCTTTTTGAGCTAATTCAAGTTTTTTTTCTAATTCTTGAATTTTTTCTTTTTTTGCTATTAGTTCGCTATTTTCTTGATTATAGTTATTTAAAGTTTTGATATTTATTTCATTTAGTTGTTTTAATAGCTTATCTTTTTCTTCTTCTAAGGCTAAAACTCTTTCAGAATTTGTATCCTTACTAATAGTTAATTTTAGTTGTTCAATTTCATCTAAAAGTGTTTTGTTTTCTTGTTTTGCTTTATTATTATCTAGTTCTTTAGCCGCATATTCTTCTTTTAAAGCTATATATTTTACATTTAGCTCATCATAAGCTTTTGAACTTTCGTAAAGTTTATTATTTAAGTCTTTAACATCGTTTTGTTTATTACTTAAGCTATCGTTTTTATAGTTTAAAAACTCATTATTAATTTTATTTAATTGCGTGGTTAATTCTATTTTTTCTTTTTGTAAATTATCTAATTTTGTTTTTAAATCCATATTATTTGCACTACTTGCTTTTAATTGCTCATCAATTTTTTGAAGTTTTGCTATTGTTTCACTTAAATCTTTTTCTTTTTTCTTTGAGTCTAATTCTAGTTCTTTATTTTTTAGTTGCATATCTTTTAATGCTATTTCATTTTTTGTATTTTTATCTTGTAATTTAGCATTAGATTCATTAACTTTATTTAGCTCTTTTGTAAGATTATCAAGTGAATTTTGGCTTTTATCACTTAAATCCTTAATCACTTTAGTTTGTTCGTTTTTAGATTTTTCAAGTTCTAGTTTTGCTTGAAAAACTTCATTTTTTAATTCATCTCTTTGTTTTTCAATATTTTTCAAATTATCTAATTTTTGTTCCAAATCATTTTTAACTTGATTTAATTTTAATATTGAAGTTTTGGCATCATCTAATTTTGCTTGGAGATTTTTATTATCCAAATTAAGCTTTACAAAATCAGAATTATTATTGCTTTTTAATTCATCATTTAGCTTACTTGCTGCTTTTATTTCTTTACTTAATTCAAGATTTTTTAAGTTAAGTTCATTATTTACTTTACTTAATTCAGCATTTACACTTTCTAAATTCCCTAGATTTTTTACTCTTTGTTTTAAAATATCATTTTCTTTAACCACATCTGTGTAATTTTTTTGATTTGCTATGATTTTTGCATTTGCTTTATCTAATTCATCTTGCAATTTTCTTGCTAAATTATCGTGTTCAAATTCGTCCATTTGTTTTTGATTACTAAGAGTTCCTAGTAAAGAATTTAGATTTTTAACAGCGTTTTCTTTATCATTTAAGCTTAATTTTAAACTATCGTTTTCGCTTTTATAATTTGCTAAATCTTCATTTAGCTTATCTATCATTTGCTGATATGAGTTTTTGCTATTTTCATTTACTAATAAACTTTCGTTATTTAAACGATGAACTAATTCATTATTCTTAGTTTCTAATTGTTCGTTTTGTATTTTTAATTTTTCAATTTCTTGATATAGATTTTCTATTTCATTGGCTTTGGTATTGCTATTTTTTAAGCTTTCTATTTGCTTTGTAAGCTTTACAATTCTATCATTTAATATCTTATAGTTTTGTTCTTCAAGTTTTGGCAATTGCACTTGTTTTGTTTGTTGTTTTTGCTCTATTTTTACTTGTGGTTTTATTGGTGTTTGGTTTGTTTTTGTGTCTTTAGATGGAATTACAAAATAAATTCCACCTAAAATAACAGCACAAGCACCTAAGCTATATAGTGTTAAATTCTTCTTAGCCAAGCTTAACCCTTAATAATATAATCAGCAATTTTTTTAGCGTGATTTAAAGCAGTTATTATGCTTTCTCCATTTTTACTAGCAATATCTCCTGCTACGAAAATATTTTTAACATTACTTTGCATATTGGTATCAAAAGTAGGAACGCCCTTATCATCAATTTCTATTCCACTATTTGTTAGAAAATCAACTGGAGTAGAGCCGCCAATTCCATAAATTATTCTATCAAAAATCTCTTTTTCACCATTAGTATAAGTAACTTCAGGTTTGTTATCTACTTCATTTACTTCGCTAATATCAGTTGCTAATTTTAAAGTAAGTTTTGCTTCATATACATTTTTATGATTTATTTCATTAATTCTACTAAATTCAGCTCTTCTATAGCATAATGTAACATTTGCTTTTTTGCTTAAATCAACAGCGTATTCAACAGCACTATTACCACCACCAACTACTAAGATTTTTTCATTTTCTTTAGCGTCGTTTGCGTTAAAATTGATAACTTTACTTAATTTTGAAGGTAGTTTATAACTTGGTTTATTTGGTTTTCCCATTCTACCTATTGAAATTACTGCATTTTTTGTTTTAAATTCGCCTTTACTTGAATATACAACTAAATTTCCATCAACTTGCTTGATTTTCTCAACTTCATTTGAAAACATTACTTCAAAAGAACCATCACAAAGGCTTGTAAATAATTCTAATGAGCTTTCTTTTGTTCCATCTTCAAAAGGTATATTTCCTAAGTTTGGAATATCAATTTTATTATAAACTTTATCAACTCTTTTTCCATCTTTATAATAAGTTCTAAAAGTTTGACAATTCTCTGCTGCTTTTTCTATTAATAAAACATTTTTTAAACCATTTTTATGTGCTTCATAAGCACTTGCAATTCCTGCTGGACCTGCACCTATTACTACTAAATCATATAGCATTTAAGCTCCTTTATTAATTTTTTTGCTCTATATTAAGCATAAATTTTAAATTACAAGTAAAGATATGGAGAACAAATGAGAATTTTTACAGGACTTCAGCCAAGTGGGGATTTGCATATAGGCAATTATTTTGGAGCAATAGCTCCAATGATGAAAAGACAAAATGATAATGAAATGATAATGTTTATTGCAAATTATCACGCTATGACAAGTATTTTAAAGGATAAAAAAACAGCTAGTAATTTTAAAGATAATATTAACAAAGCAGCAGCTGCATTTTTAGCTTTAGGATTAAATCCAAATAAAAGTATATTTTATTTACAAAGTGATGTTAAAGAAGTCTTAGAACTTTATTGGATACTATCGCAATTTACTCCTATGGGATTACTTGAAAGAGCACATTCATATAAGGATAAAATAGCAAAAGGTCTTAGTGCAAATCACGGCTTATTTTCATATCCTGTTTTAATGGCGGCTGATATTTTATTGTTTGATGCACCATTAGTTCCTGTTGGAAAAGACCAAATTCAACACCTAGAAATTACAAGAGATATTGCAATTAAATTTAATAATGAATTTGGAAATGTATTTACTATCCCTGAAGCATTAGTTGATGAAAATACTCAAACAATAGTAGGCACAGATGGTGCTAAAATGAGTAAAAGCTATGGCAATACTATTGATATTTTCACAAGTTATAAACAACTTAAAAAACAAGTAAATAAAATAGTAAGCGATAGCACTCCTATTGAAGAGCCTAAGGATTGGAAAAATTGTAATATATATAAAATTGCTGAATTATTTTTAGATGAAAATGATTTAGCAAGTCTTCGTGCAAGGTATGAAAAAGGTGGAGAAGGATACGGACATTTTAAATTGTATTTATGTGATGTTATTTGGGAGTATTTTGACAAGGCTAGAAGTGAGTATGAAAGATTATTGCAAGGTAAAGAAATTGCTGATATATTAAACGATGGTGCAAAAAAAGCTAGTATATTAGCGCAAAATAAAATGCAACAAGTTTATAAAGCTTTAAGTTTATAAGGAGAAATTATGATAGATTTAAGAAAAATTGAAGAAAATTATGAAGTTTTTAATCAAAAATTAAAAGCAAAAAAAGTAGATGATGGAGTTTTAAAAAGTTTATTAGATAGCTACAATGATACAAAAGCGTTAAAAATAGAATTAGAAAACGCCCAAAGTTTTCAAAACAAATTCTCAAAAGAAATGGGACTTAAAGCAAAATCAGGAGAAGATATAAGTGAGCTTAAAAAGTCTTTAGATGAAAATAAGAAAAAAATAGCTGAATTAAATGAAAAAGTAAGCGTAAGTGAAGCTAAATTAAATGAAATTGCAGCTTGTATTCCAAATTTAATAGCTGATTGTGTGCCTATTGGAAATGATGAAGAAGAAAATGTAGAGATTAAAAAGGTATTAATTCCACCAACATTTAATTTCACTCCAAAAGACCATCACGATTTAGGTGTAGCACTTGGTTGGCTTGATTTTGAGCGTGGTGTAAAAGTTGCTAAAAGTCGTTTTGTAGCTTTACGCGGTGAAGGTGCAAGACTTGAAAGAGCATTATATAATTATATGATAGATTTTAACCGCTCAAGAGGATTTGAGTTTGTAAATACTCCTTATATTGTAAATGCTAATACTATGTTTGGCACAGGACAATTACCTAAATTTAAAGATGATTTATTCAAAATTGATGGCGAAGAATTGTATTTAATCCCTACAAGTGAAGTTAGTGTAACAAATCTATATAATGATGAAATTATAGCTTTAAATGAATTGCCTATCAAAATGACTTGCTATTCACCTTGTTTTAGAAAAGAAGCAGGAAGTGCAGGGCGTGATACAAAAGGAATTATCCGCCAACACCAATTCGGAAAAGTTGAACTTGTAAGCATTAGCACTCAAGAAGATAGCGATAAAGTATTTGAAGATATGCTTAGTTGCGCAAGTGATTTATTAACAAGCTTAGGTTTAGCTCATAGACATTTAATGCTTTGTAGTGGGGATTTGGGCTTTAGTGCAGGAAAAACAGTTGATTTAGAAGTGTGGCTACCAGCACAAAATAAATATCGTGAAATTAGCTCTGTTAGTAATTGTTATGATTTTCAAGCAAGACGCGCAAAAATAAGATATAAAGATGAAAATGGTAAAAACAAATTAGCTCATACACTAAATGGTTCAAGCCTTGCAGTAGGTAGGACTTTAGTAGCTATTATGGAAAATTATCAAAGAGAAGATGGCACAATAGCAATACCTGAAGTATTACAAAAATATATGTAAGATAAAGTATGGCAGAAGAACAAGTAATTGTTATTGAAGAAGGAAATACTCTTCCAGTAAAACAAAGTAAGTTCAGCAAAAAAAGTATAATTTTAATCGCTGGACTTTCTTTACTTATTATTATTTTATTAGTAGTTTTACTTTTTTTAATTTTTACTCAAGATAAGTCAAAAGAAATTAAAGTTGAGCGAAATGAGCTAATAGAGCCAAAAATAAGCATTCAACAATTTAAAAGCCAAAAATTAGATTTAATGGTGGCAAAAGCCAATGCTTTATATGAGAGTGGAAACAAAAGTGAAGCTTTAAAAATATATGAAAATATAGCTAAATATAATGAGAGTTTTTCGCATTATAATTTAGGAATTTCAAGAATGAAACAAGCAAACTATAAAGGAGCTTTAGAGAGTTTTCAAAAGGCTTTGGAAAATAATGAAAATAACACGGTGGCTGCTTTAAATGCTGCTGTTTGTGCTTTAAAATTACAAAAAGATAAAGAATTTAAATATTATATAGATTTAGCATATTCTTATTTAAGTAATGAAAAAAACTCAAGCCTTTATTATTATTACTTGGGTTTAGTGAATTTTTATAAAGGATTTTATCCTGAAGCTTTACAAGCATTAAATAAACAAATCCATCCACTTTATCAAAACGACGCAAGATATTTAAGAGCAAAAATATTAAGCTCATTTAATAAAAGTTCTGATTCTATAAGAGAGATTAATTTACAAGATTCTTATGATAAAAATTTATCTTTAGGATTACTTTATGCAAGAAATGCTGAATATAACAAAGCAAGATTTTATTTAAAAAATGCACTTGAAAAAAGAATAAAACCAAAAGAGACAAAATTAGCTTTAGCTTTAGTTGATATAAAATTAGCAGAATATCAAGAAGCTTCAAGGTTTTTAAAAGAATTAGAAAAAAATGATTTAGAGTGGCTTAAGTCAAGCTATAATGTCAAAACAACCATAGATGATAGGATATTTGATATAAATTACGCTCAACATACTTATGAAAAAACCTTTATAGATTCAAAGCAACAAAAATATGATTTGATATTTTATTTTTCGCCTTTTAAAGTATTTGATGCGACAAGTGCGACTAAAATGATAAATAAGGCAAATGTTAATATTTACTTAGATGATTTAGATAAAAGCTCAAATTATCTTAAAAATAGTCAAACTTTATCAAAGATAAATATACAAATTACAAAAGCTTTAAATTATGCTTTTAGTTATGATATAAAGAGTGCTAGTGAGTTATTAGAAGAATTAGTAAAGCTTTATCCACAGCATAGTATTTTGCAATATGATTTAGGTTTAGCATATGCACTCTTAGGCAAATATGATTTAGCAAAAAAACACTTTTTAGCTAGTTATCATTTAGACCCTAAGGATTTAAGAGCAGGAATTTATGCTTTATTTTGTTCGGATTTGTTATATGATGATACTACGAAATTAGAGCAAGATTTACAATATAATTTAAATTATGTTGAAGATGAAAAAGATAGAAATTATTATTTAGCATTGCTTTCAATTAAGAAAAAAGATTATGTAAATATGCAAGGTTTTTTGAACCAAACTAATACAAATAATATTAGCAATATTAGTTTAGAAATTCTTGGATTTTATATGCAAAATGATTATGATAAGATGATAGATAAATCAAAAGTTTTAATAGACTTAAGTGATAATGACATAATCGCAAATATTTTATATTTTTCTTTAAAAAACAATAAAAAAGATGTAAAAGCCTATGCTAAAGATGTTCAAATGTATTTTCTTAACAAAAAATTAGATTATCGCTCATTATTTGGTGGTGCTAAAATAGTAGGGTATAACTATGTAAAATTAATGCAGATTTCAGGTCTTTTACAACAAGAAAGAGAAAAATTAAAGCAATATTTAAAAACTAATGAAGACATAGGAGCTTTAAAAGCACTTGCTTATATAGATATTTATGCTAATGAATTTGAAGAGAGTTTTGCAATTTATAATAGTTTGATTGATGATTATCATATTGAAGATTCTGATATTTTATTTTTAGCTAGTGTTGCAGCTATTGGAGCAGGGCATAATAATTCAGCTATAGCCTTACTTGAACTATCTCGTGTAAAAAATCCAAGCAATCTTGAATCAAGATTGGCTTTAGCTTTACTTTATCACGAAGCAAAAAATTATGAATCAGCTATATCACAATATGAGAAAATGAATGATGAATACAAATCAGAGTTTTTTACATTTCAGATATTTAGATAAGATTTAGTTTTTAGCTAAATCTTATTATTTTCAATTTCTTTTAGGATATTTTTGCAAGCATTATTTAAAATCATATAAACTTCATCAAAATTATTTGTATACCAAGGGTCAGGCACATTTTTATATCCTAAATCACAATAAGAACATATTGGTTTTACTTTGTCTTTAAACTCAGAAAAATTATTTAAAACATCTTTATAATTACTCTCGTCCATAGTAAGGATTAAATCATATTCTTGGCATAATTTTTTTGTGAGTTTTTTTGATACGAAATTATCGCATTCAATATTTTTATTTTTTAAAAGTTTTTTCGTGCCTATATGCATATCTTCTCCATCGTGATAACCTGCTGTTCCTGAACTTGTTATTTTAAATTCTTTATTTTTGCATAAGTCTTTCATAATAAACTCAGCCATAGGAGAGCGACAAATATTGCCTAAACATACAAACATTATCTTCATTTTATTCCTTTATAAAACTTATTCTATATTTTCTTTAAAGCTAGTTAGCTCACTCATATTGATTTTTGAAAACTCGGTTGGAAGTCTTGGTTCATAAGGTATTCTTTGCAATGCTTTATCTGCAACCGATTCTTTTTTAGCAGGTGCATTTACACTATAAAATGCCCTTTCAATTTGTATTAAATAAGATATGATATTTGCAATATGAGTAAATATTTTTGAGTTTTTATGAGTTTGTAGTTTTTCACAAAACTCATCTACAACTTCATTAATAATTCTTGAAAATAGTTCCTGACATAATTCATCATTATTTTTGCATAAAACACTACCTAGATAAAATAAAAAATTCATACTATCTTCATTATCGCTAAGATTTGCGTTTTTGATTAAATTAGCTCTTTTTAAAATTCCTGTTGCAATTATTCTCATTTTGCCATTATCACGCCCTTCATCATAAAAACTAGCATCAGTAGGCACATTTACATAAGAAAAATCATAAAAAACAGCATTTTGCTCATCTTTATAAGCTGCATAATCAGTATCTAAAATTACTTTAAAATCATCTTTTAAATCATCTAAATTATCATAAAAAAACTTAGCTTGTTCTCTTAAAGTATTAAAATCATCATTATTCATAAAGCTAATTGCTCTAGCACAAAATTCGTAAAAATATGACCTAGTTATATTTAATTCTTCGTTCATTTTAACCTTTCAAAAATTTATTTAATTTTTCTTCAAGTGGTGCAAAAAAACTATTTGTATCATCAAAAACTTGAGCTTGTTTTAGCATCATTATCTTAGCCTTACAATCAGCACAGCAATAAAGCGAGTATTTTTTCGTAACATCAGAGCTAAAAGCTGCCCCTAAAATACCAGCTATTTTATCAATTGATTTTTTAGTAGCAAATTCTTTACCACACTCAATACAAGCAAACAATTCATCTTTAGCTAAAGTTTTATGAGTAAAGCTAATCGGATTTAGTTCTAAAATATCTTTTTGTATAAAAATAGTATCTTTTTCAGCACAAGAATTTATACAATATCCACAACTTGTGCATAATGATGCGTTAAATTTAATAGCATTTTCTTTACTATCAGCTAAAATTGCGTTCGTATTACAAGCCCCAGCACAAGAAGCACAAAGGGTGCAAGTGCTTTCATTTATGCTAATTTTTGCATAATTTTTAGCAGTGATTACGCCTTTATTTAAATTATTTAACATAGAAGAGATTTTTAAGCCAAAAAGCTCTCTTTTATTTAGTCTAAAATTACTTTCGCTTGATTTAAATTCTTTTATCAATTCATTTGGAATTTCATCTAAATTTGCATTTACATGTATAGCTATTTTTCCTGTGATTGCCTTGCAAATATCATTTACTAGGTTGATTTTTTCAGCTAAAAATTCGCTAATATCTCCAACTATCGCAATGCTTTTACCACTTGTGTTTATTAAATGTAAAAGTATTAATTCATCTAATAAATCAAAAGGTATATTAAATGGTAAAAAATGCTTTATATTAAAATCATTATCATAATTTTGAGTTATTATTATTTGCTCGTTTTCATAGATTTTGCTAATTTCTTTTATGCAATCTTTATTAAACTCACAAAACTCAAGTGCATTAGTAGGACATACGCTTACGCATTTTGCACAATTAATACAATCAATTTCGCTTATTATGATTTTTTTATCATCAGTGCTTAAAGCTACGCTAGGACAGGCTTCAACGCACCAACCACAATGCTCACTCCTACGCCCATCTAATTGGCATAAACTTGAATTAAACTCAATCTTTCTTGTAAAGCTAATTTTACCCGTTAAAGAATTTAAATCTTGCAATATATTTTCATGATTTATTAATACTGCGTGATTGTTTAGTTTTGTTTGTGAAATAGCTAAATCACAATCTAATTCACCTTCTTTAGTAACTACTACAAGTGAGCCAATCCCACCATAAACAAACTCAAATTCACTAACACAAACAGCCTTATAACCATTATCTATTAATTTATTTTTTAAATCTTTATCATCAAATAATATGCAAATTCTTTTATCAATATTTGCATATAAATTAATCTCACTTGAATAATCATAATTAATAGCTCTTGCTTCATATAATTTTTCTAATTTTTCATTATTAAAAGCACTTGAGTTTTTTATATAAAAATCAATTTCAGGAGCATAGATTAAAGCATTTAAAGCCTTATCATTTGCTATTAGAAATTTCTCACTAGTAGGGCTATTTATAACGGCTATATTTTTGCCTAAATCATCTATAAAATCAGCCTTTTTTAAATATGCAAATTCTTTCATTTTTACCTTTCCTTGCTAGTATTTTAAAAAATATTTAAGGATTTTAAAATGCTACCACAAATATCAAAATTAATTAATGCCTTTAATGATAAACCTAGTTTTTTAGTTAGCTTTTTGGCTAAAGAATTAATAAATGAACTAAGAGCTACTAATAAAGAGCAAAGTTACGAGATGATACTCAAAGAGCTTAATGAAAGAATTAATAAAAGGCTATTAAAAGAGCCAAGAGCATTGATAAATGCTACTGGTGTGGTGCTTCATACAAATCTTGGTCGTGCTTTAATGAGTGAGAGTGATTATGATGAATTAAAGGCTTTTCATACTAATAATATTAATTTAGAATTTGATTTAGAAAGCAATGCAAGGGGTAAAAGAGATGAAAATCTCATATTTTATTTAAAAATGCTTTTTGGTTGCGAAGATGCACTTGTGGTAAATAATAACGCTGCTGCTGTGTTTTTAGTATTAAATACTTTAGGTAAAAACGAAGGTGTAATTACAAGTAGAGCCGAGCTAGTAGAAATTGGTGGGGGATTTAGAGTAAGCGATGTGATGCGTGAAAGTGGAGCAAGGCTTATTGAAGTAGGGACTACTAATAAGACTAAGATGAGCGATTATGAAGCCGAATTAAACAATGCAAAAATGATTTTAAAAACTCATAAATCAAACTTTTATATCGGTGGATTTAGTCAAGAAGTAGATGCGATTAGCCTAAATGATTTAGCTTGTAAAAATGAAAAAATATTTTATTATGATTTAGGTAGTGGCTATGTGGATTTAATAAATGATAGTTTAAAAGATGAGCCTAGTGTAAAAAGCCTAATATCTAAAGGTATTAGCTTGGTTTCATTTAGTGGGGATAAACTATTTGCTAGCACTCAAGCAGGAATTATTTTAGGTAAAAAAGAACTAATTGAAAAATTACGCAAAAATCAGCTTTTAAGAATGTTTAGGCTAAATAAAACTAGCTTATTAATACTTACAAAAGCTGTTAAAAATTATTTAAATAAAGACTATGCAAATCTACCAAGCTTAGCTTTATTAAATGATACAAAATCTCAAGTCTTAAACAAAGCAAAAACCTTGCAAGAGCTAATAAATTTTGGCGAAATCATAGAGAGCAAAAGCCTAGTAGGGGGTGGCTCAATGCCTGAAAAATTACTAAGTGGCTATGCTTTAAAAATTAAGGCTAATAAAAGCAAGATAAACGAACTTTTAAATAAAGGCGTAGTAGCTAATTATGATAAAGATAGCATAATAATTGATTTAAGGAGCGTTTTACCTAATCAATTAGAATGCTTAGCAAATATTATAAAAGAAGTTTTAAAGGATTAAATATGGAATTTACTTTATTAAATCAAGATGAAGTAGCGATTAATCTAAGTGATTTTCGCGGTAAAAAGGTGATAGTGTTTTTCTATCCAAAAGCTTACACTCCAGGTTGCACGAAGCAAAATTGTGAATTAAGTGAGAGTTTTGATAAATTGCTTAATGCAGGATATGTGCTGATTGGAATTAGCCCTGATAAGTGTGAAAAACTAGCGAAATTTAAAGCTGAATATGGCTTAAATCAGATTTTATTAAGCGATGAATTGAAAGAAGTGGCTAAGCTATTTGGTGCTTGGGGGATTAAGAAAAATTATGGTAAAGAATACGAAGGGCTTATTCGTTCGTGCTTTATCCTAGATGAAAACGGCGAAATCATTAAAGAATACAAAAACCACAAAGCAACAGGTTTTGCCGCAAGACTTAATAAGGATTTATTAGGAGAATAATTAGATTTTAGCCTTAATGGCTAAAATCAAAAAAATATAATTTATTTTTCCATAATTGCTATTATTTTCTCTTTTTAAATATATTCTACAATGTGAAATAATATATAAATTCTAATTTTAAATTTTTTTGTTTTTATAAAAACTGCTAAGATAATTAAAAATTTAAAGGATATTTATGAATAAAAATATTTTAGATAGCTTAGATTTATCAGATAAGCAGAGTTTTGCTGATGGGCTAAAGGCGTTAATTGAGCAAACTTATGTAGTAGAGAATGAATACAAGGCTTTAAAGACTTCTTATGATAGTTTAATGCTAATGATAAATGAAATCATTGAGATTTTACCAAGTGCTATTTGGGTTTTAGATGAAAATCAAAATCTAGTAGTGAAAAATAAATTAGCAAGTGATGAATTATTTAGGCAAATTGACCTTAATAAAGAGCATTATGAATTAGAATTTTTAAACAATTTTTATCAAATCAAATCTATAAAATACGCTGATAAGCACCTAATAATGGCTACAAATATTACTAAAGAAAAGCGAGATGAAAGGCTTGTTTCTATGGGTCAAGTAGCGGCTAATTTAGCTCACGAGATTAGAAATCCAATAGGCTCGGTTTCGCTTTTAGCAGGGGTGCTTTTTAGTAAAGTTGAGCTTAAAAATAAACATATTGTAATGCAAATGCAAGATGCGATTAAAAGGGTTGAGAGAATAATTGAGAGCACTTTGCTTTTTACTCGTGGGTTTAAGCTAAATAAATATGAGTTCAATTTGCAAGAATTTGAAAACGAATGCCAAAATGTCTTTAATACCTATAATAATAGTGATGAAATAATTCTAAGTGAATGCACTTTTGCTCCATTTACAATTAGTGCTGATAAGTCTTTAATAAGCTTAGTTTTAAGTAATTTAATCTATAACGCAATTGATGCTTGTGAAGAAAATGGCACTATCAAAGTCAAAGGAGAAATTATAAATAATATATATAAAATTAGTGTTTTTGATAGTGGCGAAAAGATAGCAAATCTTACTAATCTTTTTGAAGCATTCAATACAACTAAGCTAAAAGGCAATGGCTTAGGCTTAGCATTATGCAAACAAATCTGCAACGCTCACAATGCAAACATATACTATTGCAACGAGCCTAAGAGCTTTTGCGTGGAATTTAAATTAGATATTTAATAATTCATTGATTATTAAATATCTTAATTATTTTTTATTTGCTTTTTTGAGCGTTTGTTTTAGCGTCTTTTATAAAGTTTAAAAACTCGTTTATTTTATCGTAATTATCAAATGATACTTGTTTTTTAATAAGCATTTTTACTAATTTTGCATTTGCTAAATACTCATCATCCATCTCTTGTGCTTTTTGCACCAAAGCTCTTAACATAATTTCTTCATTCATAAAAACTCCTAATAAATAGCACTAATTCTATCAATATCATCCCAAGTAAGTGAGTTATTTTTATAATTTAGCATTCTATGAACATATCTTGCCAAAATATCAGTTTCTACATTTACTAAATCATTGATTTTATATGAATTAAATAAAGTATCTTTTAAAGTAATATCAATTATTGTAAGTCTTATAGAATTGTTTAAAACTTCATTGATAGTAAGGCTTACTCCATCAATTGCAATGCTACCTTTATTACACACAAAAGGCATTAATTTTTCATCAAGACTTATATAAAAATCTATCCCACTAGCAAGCTTATTTATCTTAATGATTTTACCGAGCCCATCAATATGCCCACTTAAAATATGCCCATCAATCCTATCTCCTACTTGCATTGCTAATTCAGTATGCACTTTTTCACCTACTTTAAAAGGTTTGATTATTTTTTGAGTTTCACTACTAAGATTTAAACTAAAGCCGTCATTATGAGTTTTTATCACACTAAGACAAGCTCCATTAGTTGCTACGCTATCTCCTATGTTTGGTTTTAGTTTTGAAATTAATCTTAATTCATTATTTGAATAGTTTTTTATAAAGCCACATTCTCTTATTAAACCATTAAACATTTTTATCCTTTACAATAAGCTTAGTGTATTATAAAAAAAAGGATTAATGATGTATGATATTATAGTAATTGGTGCTGGTCATGCTGGTGTTGAAGCAGCACACGCAAGTGCTAAAATGGGTAAAAAAACACTACTTCTTACGATTTTAAACGATAGAATTGGAGCAACTTCTTGCAATCCTGCAATAGGCGGACTTGCAAAAGGGCATTTAGTAAAAGAAATAGCCGCACTTGGCGGAATTATGCCAAAGATTACTGATTTAAGTGCGATTAATTACAAGACTTTAAATGAGAGCAAAGGTGCAGCTGTTCGTGGAACTAGAGCTCAAATAGATATGGATGAATACAATAAAAATGCTAAAAATATATTATTAAATATGCCTAATTTAGACATTTCTCAAGAAATGGTTACAGAGCTTTTAGTAAAAGATAATGAAGCTTATGGAGTAAAAACCGAGCTTAATAAAACTTATGAAGCTAAGAAAATAATTTTATGCAGTGGGACATTTTTAAATGGTTTAATTCATGTAGGTTTAAGCAAGATAAAAAGTGGTCGTGTAGGAGAGCTTAGTGCTAGTGAGTTAGGCGATAATTTAGCTGCTTTAGGGCTTAATCGTGGAAGACTTAAAACTGGAACTTGTCCTAGAATTGCAGCAAGTAGTATTGATTTTAGCGTATTAGAAACTCAAGAAAGCGATTTAAATACTAAAGGATTTAGCTTAGAATTTACTTCTCATACATTGCCGCAACTTCCTTGCTATATAGCGCATACAAATACAACAACTCATGATATTATCCGTTCAAATTTTGATAAAGCTCCTATGTTTACAGGACAAATTAAAGGAGTTGGCCCTAGATATTGTCCTAGTATAGAAGATAAAATCAATCGTTTTGCGGATAAAGAAAGTCATCATTTATTTATTGAGCCACAGACAAAAGAAGCTACAGAATATTATATAAATGGTTTTTCAACTTCTTTACCATTTGAAGTTCAACATTCAATGATACGCTCGGTTAAAGGCTTTGAAAATGCTAAAATCACAAGACACGGCTATGCAATAGAATATGATTATTTTGACCCACTTGATTTGTTTCATACTTTAGAAAGTAAAATTATTAAAAACTTCTATCTAGCAGGTCAAGTAAATGGGACAACTGGTTATGAAGAAGCAGCAGCTCAAGGGCTTATGGCAGCAATAAATGCAAGTTTGGCAATTGATAATAAAGATGGACTTGTGTTACGCCGTGATGAAGGATATATTGGTGTTTTAATTGATGATTTAGTTACAAAAGGCACAAAAGAGCCTTATAGAATGTTTACAAGTAGGGCTGAGTTTAGATTATTACTTCGTGAAAGCAATGCAATCACAAGGCTTAATAAATACGCTTATGAGTGTGGTTTAAGAGATGAAAATAGCTTTAAATACTATGAAAATCAAATAAATGATATTAAAAAAGGTTTAGAGTTTTTATGTGAAAGCAGGGTTGTTCCTTCAAATTCTTTTAATGAATTATTAGCAAGTATTAATGAAGAGCCGATTTCTCAACCAACAACTCTTCAAAAAATCATAGCTCGTAGCACGATAACAAAGGAAAAAATGCTTTCTTTAGCACCAAGTTTGGCTAATTTAAATGATTTTGTTTTAGATGAAATTTTACTTGATGCAAAATATTATCATTATGTAAAATTGCAAGATGAAAGTATTCAAAATCAAGCGAATTTGATTAAGATTAAAATTCCAAATGATTTTACTTATCGTGGAATTAGTGGGCTTAGCAATGAAGTTGTAGAAAAACTTGAAAAAAATAAGCCTGATAATTTGTTTGATGCAAGTAGAATTAGTGGAATTACCCCAGCTGCAATTGATATTCTTCAAATTTATATTAAATTAAAGGCTAAGAATTGATTAGACATTTAAGTAAGTTTAAGAAATTTTATTCTTTTATAGTTTTATCAATTTTAATGATTGTTTTTTCATTTTTTATAACTATAAAAGAAGTAGGTATCATCACAAGGCTAGATAATTTAACTCACGATATGTTTTTTAGAATTAATGCTTATTTTAATCATAATATTAAAGGTGATAGTAGAATTGCTATAGTTGATATTGATGAAAAAAGCTTAGCTAGTCTTGGGCAATGGCCTTGGGATAGAGATATTCTTGCTTGTTTGGTGTATAAATTAAATTCTGCTAGTGTGGTAGGATTTGATATTTATTTTGCAGAAAGTGATAAGCGTGGAGAAATTACTAAAAAGATGAATGATACGGAGTTTAATTCTTTAAACATTCCAAAATATCATTTTTGCCAACGCACTCAAGACACTGATAAAGCTTTTGCAATGGCACTTTCAAAGACAAATAGTATTTTAGCCTATGCTATAAACTTAGGCTCTTATATAAACGATACGGAAAAAAAATTAGCCCCATTAAGTAATCAAAGTATAGCTGAAGATAATATTGATTATTCATTGCTTGAACATGGTAAAAATATTACAGCAAGTATAGAAGAATTAAGTGATAATGCTTATGCAAATGGATTTGTTAATTCATATTCACATTTAGATAATGTAATCAGAAATGCCTTTATGATGATTTATTATGATGATGGTGAGTTTAAACAACTCTTACCAAGTCTTAGTCTTGCAATGTATGCAAAATATCTAGGAATTGATGATATTAAAGCAATTGGGGATAATTTTAAAGATATACATTTAGTATTAGGAGATAAGGATAGCTTTGTAGTGAATGCTCACGCATTGCTTGGTTTATATTTTAAAGGAAAATCTCCGCATTATGATTATATTAGCGCTATTGATGTTTTAGATGGGACTATTAGTAAAGAGTTCTTTAAAGATAAAATAGTTTTAATTGGAACTAGCGTTGTAGGGCTTAATGATATTAGAAGCAATCCATTAGATGAAAACCTACCAGGTGTTGAAATCCACGCAAATGCTATAGATAATTTATTAAATGATGAATACCTAACAACCCCAAAATATTCATCTGAAATACTTTTAATTTCTTTACTAATAATAATTGCTCTTAGTGTTTCTTTTATGTATTTTAAAAGCATAATTTTACAAGTTTTATGGCATTTAATACTTTTAGCAACTATTATTTTAGGGCATTATTATTTTATAATTAGCAAGAAGTATTTACTTCATACATTTGAACTTATTTTGGTTTTAGCTATTATGGGAGTAATTGGGATATTAATTAACTTCTTTTTAGAAAGCAGACAAAAAGAATTTATAAAAGCTAAGCTAGAAAAAAAGGTTTCAAAAAGAGTAGCAGAGCAATTGATTAATACAGATAGCAATGTATTTAGCACAAGCAAAAGAGAAATATCAGTATTTTTTAGTGATATTAGAGATTTTACTACGATTAGTGAGAATATGGATGCTTCTGATTTGGTTAATTTCTTAAATAAATATATGACCCCTATGAGTGATATTATTTTTAAATACAATGGAACGGTTGATAAATATATAGGTGATGCTGTTATGGCGTATTTTAATGCTCCAAATGATTTAGAAAATCACGCTGATTGTGCTTTACAAGCTGCAATTGAGCAAATAAAAGCCTTAAATCTTTTAAACGAAGATTGGGGCAAAAAAGGACTTCCTTATATAAATATAGGCATAGGAATTAACACAGGTGAATGTATTGTAGGGGAGATGGGAAGCCTTTCAAGAAGTGATTATACTTGCATAGGAGATGGAGTAAATACCGCAAGTAGGGTAGAAAGCTCTTGTAAAAACTATAAGGCAAATATCTTAATCTCTCATAACACTTTAGCAGCCTTAAAAGACGCTAGTATATATGAATTAGAATTAGTTGATGAATTAAAGCTAAAAGGTAAAGATGAAGCTACTAAATTATATAAATGCAGTGGCTTTAAAGGAGAGAAATTAACTTTATGGCGTGAATAATTAGGAATTTAATTTCTAATTATTCTTTTACATAGTAAGTGCAAGTATTTGCATATACTTTTTTTAATTCATTATGACTTGGAACTAAATCAGCATGTCCAGCGAAAAACATTCCGCCATCATTGAGATTTTTGACAAAATTATCAACCAAGCGGTATTTGTATTCTTCATTAAAATAAATCATCATATTTCTTGAAAGTATCACATCAAATTTACCTAATTCTAAAAATTTCTTATCAAATACATTCACAACTTCAAACTTAGCATTAGAAAAATATTGGCTTTTTATCACATATTCATCATTGTCTTGGTCAAAGTATTTTTTGATTAGATTATCATTTAGATTATATAATGAGCGTTTTGAATATCTTCTAGCTCTTGCTTTTTGAATAATTTCAGCATTTATATCTATTCCTAAGATTGAAAGATTAGTAATCCCTGCTTCATTTGCTAGCATTAGTATTGAATATACTTCTTCTCCACTTGAACTTGGAGCGCATAAAATTCTTCTTTTGCTAGGTTCTGCTCTTAGGATATAAATTAATTCATTAAGTTGTTTTAGTTCTCTATAAAAATAAGTTTCACAAACCGTTATTAAGTCAAATAATTCTTGTCTAATAGGAAGGTTTAAATCCATTTTATTAGTTAATTGAGAAAAAGAACTTAAATTATTATTAGTGCAAAATTTGATTAATTTTGGTCTTATCGTTGTTTTTTTAACTTCTAAATCAATTCCACAAACTTGCCTAATTTTCAATAAAAGCATATCAAACTCATAATTATCATCGTGGAATTTAAACTCTTCTTTTTGTTGATTTTCTATATCTTTTTTATTTGATAAAAAACTAAACATAAAACCTACCTTTGAATGAAATTTACAATTTCTTTTTTTATATCTTCAATGTCAAGTTGTAAAAGATTATTGTTTAATTCATAAGCTCTTTTTGGCATTCCATAAACTATGCAAGATTTTTCACTCTCGCCTATACACTTAGCACCTTTTTTGTATAGTTCAAATAAGCCTTTAGCACCATCATCTCCAATTCCTGTTAATAATATTGCTAGTATTTCATAGTCTTTTGTAAGTTTTGAAGCACTATTAAACAATAAATCTACATTAGGACAAAATGGAAAAACTCCATTATTAAAATTAGCCCTTAGATTTGAAAATAACTCCGTATTGTATTGACAAATATATATTTTTTTATCATCTAAAAAACAAGTATTTTCTAATAACGCAACATCGCTTAAACATTCTTTATCAAGTTGATGTGCGTAACTTGGTAAAAAATTTGCTTGCATATGTTGAGCAATAACTATTGTTGTATTTACAAGTTTTAAATCTTGAATTAAATACTTAATCTGACTAGGACCACCTGTGCTAGCACCTATTAAAATTACTTTTCGCATCCATAATTCCTTATATAAAATAACCAATAAAAAGCACCTATTATAAAGCAACTTCCAATTAATATTGTAATATAAAAAGTGCCAACTTTATTATCAAATAACCAACCAGTTAGTAAAGTAATTGCTAATGAAAAGCTCATATAAATCATATCAACATAAGCAATCACTCTGCCATAATATTCTTTATCGCAATTGTTTTGAATTGCTGTATAAGTATAAGACCATATCGTGCTAGTAAAAAATCCAGCAAATATTAAACCTATAAAAGATACCCAGAAATTAAATTGAAGTAAAGCCCAAGTAATAATCCCTAAGCCTTGTAAAATAAAAAAATAGAATAATCTTTTGTGATTTACGACTTTACTTAAAATTAAAGGTCCAACCACTAAAGATAAAGCTCTAATTGCATTACTAAGTCCAATTATTAAACCTGTGCTTAGAATTTCTTTTAGAAAATATACTTTATTTAAATAATCATATCCAGCTAAAAAATTAATCAAAGCATCATAAGCTGTAAATCCTATAAAGGCGTGTAATAATATTAAATGTAATATTTTTTTATTTCCTAGTAAATAAAACAAACCTTCTTTAGCCATTTTTGTGATATTTTTGAAATAAAATTTTTCATTTTTTACTTCTATTTTTATAAAAAATAATAATGTAATTCCAATTAAAAATAAAAAGCAATCAAGCAAAAAGGCATTATAAACCCCAAAATAATGTATAAACATACCAGCAACTGCCATTCCTGTAGTGTATGAAATAGCCCAAACTACTGAAAATAACTCATTTGCTAGCTTTAATCTGTCTTTATCAAAAATATGTGGCAATAAACTCATTTCAGTTTGAAAATATAAACTTGCAACCGCAAGTCTTATAAAAATTAGTAAAAATAGTATAAAAATATAACTAGCGTCTTTTATAAAAATTAGTAAAAATACTGAAAATAATTCAATGATAATTGATAATAATAAAAGTTTTTTAGACTTAAAACTATCAATTATAATTCCACTAATTGGTGCCATTAAAATAGTAGGCAAAAATGCAAATACAGCAGAAAAAGATATAGCCCATTTTTTCATACTTTCGTGATTTATTTCAGAGCCTAAAATATTCCAACTAAACTCGCTAAAATCAAACTCAATTAGCATAGTATAAACACCAATTTGTGAAAACCAAGCCCCAAAATAAGTTATGAATTGAACTAGGATAAGAATTTTAAAAGTCTTACTATATTTTAATAATTCAAGATAATTTTTCAATTTATTTCTCCAGCATAACAACAGCCATTGCAATCCCTGCATCGTGGCTAATACTAAGATGAGCTGATTTTACTCCAAATTTATTAAAAATTTTTTCACTAAATAAAATACTAGGTCTATTTTGATTATTTTTTATAATTTCTATATCCATAAAAGAGCAATCTTTACTAATTCCACAGCCTAAAGCTTTACTAGCTGCTTCTTTTGCTGCGTAATAACCTGCAATAGAATTTGAATTAGAACTTAGAGTTTTTAATTCGTTTTCGGTAAGGATTTTTTTTAAGAATTTAATTTGAGATTTAGCTAGAATTTTCTCAACTCTAGCAATCTCAACAATATCACAACCAATCATCAAGTAATCACAAAATCAGTAAAATAAATATTTTTGATAAAGCCATCATTTAATACTTCATTAATTTTATTGATAATTTCTTCTTTTAATCTTTCTTTGCCTTTTCCTGTGCTTATTTCTTCTACACTTTTTGAACTTAGAGTTTCTATTATTTTATCTTTAATAATAGGTATTTTTTTATCAAGTTCTGGTGTTAGTGTTTCTATATTTTGCTCTAATTCAATTTTGCATTTTAAATATTTAGTCCCACTATCGCTTACTAAATTCACGGTAAAGCCATCTAATGGATAAATAACACCAACATCAGCTGACATTTCGTTCTTTTTCTTAGCAGGTTTTTTTTCAACTTGCTCGGTTTTTACACTTTCATCAGCCTTTTCTTCATCGCCACTTCCCATTAATAAAAATATAACTAAACCGCCTATGATTAATACAACAAGTAATAAAACGGTTACTAAAATTAAAACCAAACTAGAACCTTTTGATTTTGGTGCTACAACTTCTTCGTTTTCTGCCATTTATTAACCTTTTTTGATAAATATTTTAAAAATTGAGATTTTAGCAAAAATAAATTAAAGAAGGGATAAAATGAAAAAAATACTAGCTATTTTGATAGTAATAATTATAGGCATATTTAGTTTTGCATATTTTAGTAATGATGAAACTAATAATAATTTTAGAATTATTAAACCAAAAAGAATGGATTTATCAATTAATGTTGAAGCAGTAGGCAAGGCTTATTCTCCTTCTTTGGTAAATGTTGCAACTTTAGCAAATGGAGAAATTAAAGAATTTCGTGTAAAGCTAGGAGATAAGCTTAAAAAAGGCGATATTATTGCTATTTTAGATGATGAAAAAGCTAAGAATGATTTGGCTATAGAAAAAAGTAAATTAATTAGTTTAAATGATGAAGAAGAAGCAGCTAGAGTATATTTAAACGAATTATATGTAAAACTTCAAACTCAAGAAAAGTTATTAAGTAAGGGTGCTAGCTCTAAAGAAAATTATTTAAACGCAAAAACTAATTATTACAACGCAAAAGCAAAACTTAGCTCAATAAAAGCTCAAATAATTCAAACAAATGCAAATATTTCTACTATGCAAGAAAGCTTAGATGAAACAATAGTAAAAGCCCCTATTGATGGTAGTGTAATAGGTGTTTATGCTAGTTTAGGTCAGACAATTAACTCAAAGCAAAGCTCACCAACACTAATTAAATTAGCTAATTTAGATGAGATGGAAGTAAGAATGCAAATAGCACAAAATGATGTTAGCTTATTAAAAGTAGGGCAAAAAATCACATATACTCCATTAAGTGATGGATCTAGCACTAAAGAAGCTAGTATAAATAGTATTGATAGTGCTGATGTTAGTGTTATTGATAATGCTACTTCAAGTGGGGCTGTTTATTATTATGCTAGATATTTTGTAAATAATAACCCTGAATTAAAAATAGGAATAGATGTTCAAAATACCATAGAAATTGATAAGGTAGTAAATGCTTTAACTTTACCTATTAATTATATTAATAAAGACAATCAAGGTTATTTTGTAAATATTAAAGATAATAGCGAGATAGGCTATAAAAAAGCATATATAACCTTAGGTAAGAGCGATAATTTTAATATAGAAATTACAAGTGGCTTAAATGATGATGATGAAGTGGTAATAACTAATGATAAAGATAAGCAATCTAAATAAATTTTATGGCTCAACTCAAGTATTAAAAGATATAAATATTGAGATAAAAAAAGGCGAGTTTGTAATATTATTAGGCAAAAGTGGTTCAGGAAAAAGCACATTGCTTAATATGATAGGCTTAATTGATGAGCCAAGTAGTGGAGAATATATATTTTATGATAAGAATTTGTATTCTTTAAATAGTGAAGAAAAATCAGCCTTTAGAAGAGATAATTTAGGTTTTATATTTCAAAGATACAATTTAATGCCCTTACAAAGTGTATTAGAAAATGTAATAATGGGAGCTTTATATGCTAAGAAAAACAAACAAACTAGTATTCAAAAAGCTAAAAAATTATTAGAAAAATTAGAACTTAGCGAACATACTCATAAAAAAGCAGCGCATTTAAGTGGTGGTCAGCAACAGCGTGTAAGTGTGGCAAGAGCACTTATAAATGATGCAAATTTTATATTAGCAGATGAGCCAACAGGAGCGCTTGATAGTGCAAATGGAATAAAGCTTATGCAAATTCTAAAGGAGCTAAATGAAAACGGAGTTGGGGTTATTTTAGTAACTCACGATGAGAGTTTATGTAAATACGCAACTAGAATTATTAAAATGAAAGATGGAGTTATCATTAGCGATGAAAATGTCAAAGAATTTAAAACAAGCAATTTAAATGAAGATAATTTAAATAAAGCTAAATTTAAAGATAGATTTATAGCTAGTTTTAGCTTTTTTTCTCAAAATGTAAAACTTGCATTAAATAATCTAATCACAAATAAATTAAGGTCATTTCTTACTATGCTAGGGCTTATAATTGCTACTGCTTCAGTAATTTCAACGATAGCTTTAGGAAATGGTGGGAAAGCTGATATTTTAGAAGAGATAAAATCACTTGGGACAAATACAATTATAGTTCATAAAGGCTCAAGATTTGGAGATAGAAATGCAGGTAGGATTAAGGATTTAACATACCAAGATTTAGAGCTTATTAAAAGGCTTGATTTTGTAAAAGAAGTTGGGGTTGAGAGTGGTTTAAGTGGTGCTTATATTACTTATTTAAAAAACGAAGTAGATACTGATGCTACAGGAGTTTTTGCGAATTTTTTACAAATTAGTGCTAAGGAGATGAAAGAAGGTAGATTTTTTACCGAGCAAGAAGAACAAGACGCTAAGAATGTATGTGTAATTAGTGAGAATTTAGCTAAAACTTTATTTAAAATAGAAAGTCCATTAAATAAAATAATATATCTAAAAGGTCAGCCATTAAGAGTAATTGGAGTTCTTAAAAAAGATAAAAATGAGCGAGATGGTTTTGATATTAGAGTTTATGTTCCAAATAGCACAATTAGCAATAAATTTGATGGTAATAAACATATTAGGCATATTGTTGTATTGCTTAAAGATGATGTAAATAGTGAATTAGCTGATAATAGCATTAAGCAGATTTTAGAGATTAAAAAGGGTGCTAATTCAATTTTGACCTTTAATCAAGACGCTATTAAAAAAAGTATAGAAAGCACTACAAATACACTTAGTTTAATGATTTTTGGCATTGCATTTATTGCTATGATTGTTGGTGGAATTGGCGTTATGAATATTATGCTTGTCGTTGTAAAAGAGCGAACGAAAGAAATAGGGGTAAAACTTGCAATCGGAGCAAGTCCATCTTATATTAGCACGGGGTTTTTGATTGAATCGGTTGTGCTTTGTAGCGTAGCTGCTAGTATTGGTGTAATGATTGCTTTAATGCTTGTTTATGGCATTAATTTACTTGACGCCCCTATTAAAATGATAGTTGATTTTGATGCTATTATGTTAGGGTTTTTAAGTAGCACTTTAGTTGGTTTATTTTTTGGATATTTTCCTGCTAAACAAGCTAGTAAACTAATCCCTGCAGTTGCTTTAACTGATGATTGATTAATTTGGAAAAACTTAAATTAATAAAGTTTTTCCTTTTTATTTTATATAAAATCATAAGCAACTAATGAATGTGTAGTTTTATTCATAATTTTAGGAATTTACAAAATTTAAGGACTAAATTAATATATTAAAATCCTAATTTAAATTCTAAAATATTTCACACCACTAATTAACCTTATTATAAATTTTTATTTTTTATCTTTTACAAGAATTTAAATTAGGAATTTGAAATTAAATAAAAAATATTTTTTAATATTATTTATTATAAAAAGTAACATATATTAATAATTTTATGGATTTTTATTTTTATTTCATATAATTAATCTTATTAAAAATAAAGGATAAATTTGAATATAGACAATTTAAAAGATTATAAAATAAAAAACGATTATTTATATAGCTTAGAGCTTATTAGGTTATTTAATGACATTGTTACTTTTTTATTATTAATTTGCACAATTTGTTTTATAGCTTACAAGTTAGATAAACTACCAGAAGCTTCTCACACAGAAATGACTGAGATTAGATTAAGAGGAAGAGGCGAAGCTACAATAATTGTCGGTATATTTTTTATTTTTTTATTCATAAAGACAAATCATATTAAAAGGCTTAGATTTGTTAAAAATAATGATTTTTATATTAGCGTAGATAATGAAAAGATATATTTTGAAACATATACAGTAGATAAAGAAGGTCTTTTTGATATTGCTAAAAGTTATAAAAAAGTAAGCGAAACGATAAATAAAAGCGATATAGTTTTTAGATTGCAATCTAAACGACCAGCTTTAGCGTATTCTCATATATTTGATAAAGATACTTACAATACTAAAGAAATAGAAAATAAAAGCTTAAATTATAGATTAGACTATAGGGTAGCTAGAATAATTTTCTTTCCTATAGTTATGTTTTTTGCAATATTAAATATTTTATCAAGTTATTTAATATTATTTTTCTTAAATGGTAAAAACTTAAAAACTTACACAATATATCAAACTAAAACCAAGCTAGTTTCATTGCCTTTTGTTGATGATTTATCGGTTTATTTTTTATACACTGAATATAGATTAAAACATTCTGCAATAAGCAAAGGAGCTTACGAAATAGAGCATAGAGAAGAAGCGCAACCATTAGGCGAAAAATATATAGCAAAACAACAAAAGAAAATTGAAAAGATTTTAAGTGAAAAGATAATAAATGTTTGATTTTAACAAAAGAGATTTTGATGATTATATTAATTAAACTTTTGCTATCTATATTTTAAAAGAATTTGAATTAGGGATTTGAAATTAAATTAAAAAATATTTTTTAATATTATTTATTACGAAAAGCAACATATATTAATAATTATTTTTAAAGGTAAGATATGAATGAGTTTTTAATATATCTAGCGTATTTTTTAGATAATTTACACGATTTAGCTGGTGGGATTATTAGTATTTTAATTCCTATAATTTATGTGCCATTGTTTATTACCTATCCTATGCTTTTTGCCCTTACATTTTTTATAGGATTAAAGCTCTATACTAGATTTATAAAAGTTTTATATGTTGTATTTTTTTATTTAGATTTTAGTGTTGAAATTAGCAACCATGATTCTGTTGCAGCAATATTGTTTTTTCAAATAATTTTCCCTTTTATATTGTATTATCCTATTAAATCAATTTATGAATTTATAATGAGACAAAATCAAAAATTTATTAAAGGTATATTCTATTTTTTCTCATTTTTAATGATTAGTTTTTATAGTGTATTTTTGGTAAATTATTTTAATTTACAACAAAGCCCAAGACACGAAGTAACAGAACTTAAAAAACCAAATACCTTATTATTAAGCACAATTAAAAAAGAAAACTATACGATAGATGGAAAGTTTTTTAAAAGTGTAAATTTAATAGTTGATAAAGAAGTGCAATTATATGAAGATTATCATGAAAAAAGTTTTGAAGAAGAAGCTTCAGAATTACCAACTAGACTTAGCAAAGATAAATTAATAAATTATGATATTTATGGTTATTTTGTGGATTGTAGTTACGCAAAATCATATATGTCTTTTAGAGGACTAAAAATCCCAGAACGTCCTGATTTTGATAGAATTTCTAATTCTTTTGCTAGGATGTTTGTTGATAATTATTATCTTAGTTTGGGTAATTATTCTAGCAGTGGTAGTTGTTCTAATGATGTTTATAAAAATTATTTAAATAAATTAAAAGGAGAATTAAAATGAAAACAAGTTATAATGAATTGTTAAAATATGCAGTTTTATCGGATATAGTTTATGATGATTAAAAAATGATAATAATAAAATATATTCAAATTTATTAAAATCCTAATTCAAATTCCATTAATTTTTTAAAGAATTTGAACTAGGAATAAAGATTTAAAATAAAGCTTCTTCCATTTCGCTAGGCTTATTTAAATTTAGTATTTTTAGCACGCTAGCAGCAATATTTGCTAATGAGCCATCTTTTAAATTACTATCTTTATGATAATTATAAAGCCAACAACCAACATCATAAGTTGTATGATTGGTTAAAATATTGCCATTTAAATCTTTCATATCTTCGCAGTTTCCATGATCTGAAGTTAGTAGCATAGCATAATTATTTTCTTTACAAGCTTTAATGATTTTGCCTAAGCATTCATCAACGCACTCAACCGCTTTAATACAAGCTTCATAATTTCCTGTATGACCTACCATATCGCCATTTGCAAAATTAACTACGATAAAATCAAAACCATCATTCATAGCCTTAATTACTTCATCACAAACTAAATAAGCACTCATTTGCGGTAATTCATCATAGCTCTTTACTTTTGGGCTTGGGATTAATACACGCTTTTCATTAAGAAATTCTTTCTCTACCCCGCCATTAAAGAAAAAGCTAACATGGGCATATTTTTCTGTTTCTGCTGTGTGAAATTGCCTTAAATTATTTTTGCTTAAGACTTCAGCTAAGGTATTTTTAATATCAATTTTTGGAAAAATCACGCCTAAGTCAAGTTTTTCATCATATTCACACATACATAAAACTTGATTTTTACTCAAACGATTTTTCAGCTCACTTGCAATTTGCCTTGCTCTATCGCTTCTATAATTAATGATAATAACTCCATCATCTTTACCAATGCCATCAAAACCAAGATTAAGTGGCTTAAAAAACTCATCATAAATTTTATTCTCATAATTATCGTTTATGTATTGTTCTAAATCACTTTTATTTGCTTTGCTAAAAAGCATATTTATATATTCATTTGTTCTATCTAAGTTATTATCCCTATCCATAGCATAAAATCTACCTGAAATACTGCTTGGAGTTATAAAACTTGGATTATTTTTTATAAAATCTTTAAAAGAATTTGGTTTAACATCTCTTCCATCACTTATTAAGTGCATAAAAATATTATTATTAACGCTTGCAATTTTAGCAATTTCGTTAAAGTGAATATAACTTGAATGCACTCCACCATCACTATATAAACCTATTATATGAATATTTTTATATTTTTTCAAAAAGTCTTTTAAAATACTAATATTTTCTAAGCTTTTATCCTTAATAGCGTTATCAATTCTAACTAGGTTTTGATAAATAATTCTACCACTTCCAATACTCATATGTCCTACTTCACTATTTCCCATTTGACCATCTGGAAGACCTACTGCATTGCCACTTGTTTTAAGTCTTGAAAATTTTGCATTTTGGTTTAAAAAATCATAATTTGGTTTTTTTGCATGATAAAAAGAATTGTATTCTAATCTATCGTTTAATCCGATACCATCGGTAATTACTAATATACATTTTTGCATTTTTACTCCTTTAAGTATAATTTAAGAGTTGATAGTAAGTGGTTAAACTCTATTAAGCTTAACTAGCTAATATTACTCAAAAATTTTTATTATTATAGGATTAAAAGATGAAGAATTATTACGACATATTAGGCGTTAAAAAAGACGCAAGTACTGACACAATAAAAAAAGCATATAGAAGTTTAGCTAGAAAATATCATCCTGATGTGAATAAAGATAAGGGTGCTGAAGAAAAATTTAAAGAAATTACCGAAGCTTACGAAGTATTAAGCGATGAAGATAAAAGAAGAGCTTATGATAATCCTTCTTTTGGTGGATTTGATGGCTTTAATTTTAATTCAAGTGGTTTTAGTGGTGGATTTGAGGATATATTTTCTCATTTTGGTTTTGGAGCAGGGCAAAGTAGGTCTTATAATAAACCAGCTCAAGTTGAGTTAAAAATAAGCTTTTTAGAATCTGTTTTAGGAACTACTAGAAGTATTAATGTAAGGGGAGTTAGTTTTGATGTAGAGATTAAATCAGGCGTATTAAACAATCAAGAAATAACTATGCAAAAAGACAATCTAACATTAAAAGCAACTGTTAAAATAGAGCATTCAAAAGAGTATGAGCGTGATGGAGATGACTTGACAAAAGAACTTGAAATTCCTTTAAAAATAGCTTTATTTGGTGGTAAAGTTGAGTTTGATACTCCAAAAGAGCAAGGCTTAAAAGTAACTTTAAAAGAAAATGTAAAAAATGGTGGATTAATCCGTGTTAAAGGTAGGGGAATTTATAATTCATATTCTAAAAATCAAGGGGATTTATTCTTAAGAGCTAAGGTGGTTTTACCTGATATTAATACGCTTGATGATAAGTTGGTTAAAGCTTTAAAAGATTATTTATAAAAAGGAGGAAATATGCACTATGATGAACCGGTATTTTTAATTTCTGTAGTATCAAAGCAATTAAATATTCATCCACAAACTCTAAGACAATATGAAAGAGAAGGCTTGATTGAGCCTAATAGAACCTGTGGAAAGGTTAGAATGTATTCGCAAAGAGATGTAGATAGAATTAAATTAATCTTAAGATTTACAAGGGATTTGGGGGTAAATTTAGCTGGAGTTAGCATTATTTTAGAGCTTAAAAGTCAAATAGCAGATTATGAAGAAATGCTAAGTGGTTTAAAAGAAAAGCCTAAGAAAAACGCCTTAATTAAACAAAATCAAAAATACGATGTGATATTTTATGATGATAAAGGTAGTAGCTAATGCAAGAGTTCTTAGAAATATTTTTAATTACAAGTGCTATTGCGATTATTTTAAATGTAGTGCTTAAAAAATTTAGCATACCAACAATTATTGGTTATATTGCAACTGGCTTTATTATTGAAGAAGTATTTTTTGTAACTACTTCAGAACAATTAAGCCACATTGCAGAATTTGGAATAGTATTTTTAATGTTTACCATAGGACTTGAGTTCTCTATCAAACACCTTTTAACTATGAAAACCGATGTATTTATAAATGGTGCTTTACAGATGGGAATATGTGGAATTGTATTTGCAGTAATTTTGCACCACGCATTTAATATAGCTGATGATATTGCTTTAATTATTGGCTTTACAATTTCACTTTCATCAACTGCAATAGTTCTAAAAATACTAAATGAAAATCAAGACATAAATCAGCGATATGGAAGAAAAGCTTTAGGAATATTATTATTTCAAGATATTGCAGTAATTCCACTATTATTGATGATTGATATTTTCAATCAAGACGGAGTTGCAATTAGCACTTTAGTTGTTAAGACTTTAATATCAGCTTTTATTGTGCTTTTATTATTATTTTTGATTGGAAAATATATTTATAGCAGGGTGCTTTATTTTGTATTAAAGACAAATTCTCAAGAAATATTCATAGCAACGATACTTTTCACTGTCGTTGGTGCTTCGTTTTTAGCTTCATTTTTTGGGTTTTCATATTCACTTGGTGCATTTATTGCAGGAATGATGATAGCAGAAACTGAATTTAAACACCAAATAGAAGCTGACTTAATCCCGTTTAGAGATTTGTTATTAGGATTTTTTTTCATAACCGTTGGGCTTCAAATTAATATAAATATTATCATTCAGTATTGGTATATAATAATTGCACTTACAATTGGTATTATGCTAATTAAGACTTTATGTATATTTTTATTATTAAGTCTTAAAAGCACTAAAAGTGATTCGTTAAAAACTGCATTAAGCGTTAGTCAGATTGGAGAATTTGCTTTAGCGATATTTACTTTATTGGTTGCAAATAAAATGCTAGATACAAATACAGCTCAAATGCTTACTTTATCAGTAATTTTAAGTATGGTTTTATCTCCTTTTATTTTAAAAAATATAAAATCTCTTGCAAGTATTACTAATGATGAGATAATTACCGTAGCTCCTAAGATTGAATCAATGAGCGGACATTTTGTAATATTTGGATATGGCTCACTTGGTCAAGAAGTTGTGCTAAGATTAAAAACTCAAGGCATTCCTTATATCGTGCTAGAAAATGATATGAGTTTAGTTGAGCTTGGACAAAGTAGGGGAGAAAATGTTTTTTATGCTAGTGCAGAGCAAAATACAAGTTTTGATAACGCTAGTATTAAAACAAGTGCAGCAGTAATCGTTACTATTTCAAACGAACAAGTCTTAGAAGTAGTTAGTAAAAAAATACTTGATTATGACCCAAATGCTAATGTAATCATTAGAATAAATAAAGATGAATATAAAATATTTGAAGATTTAGGCGACAATATCAAAATGGTAAAAGAAGAAAAAGTGGTTGCAAGAACACTTTTACAAGAAGCATTAGTTTGCAGAATAAAACAACAATCTTAAAGGAAAAATATGAAAATAGCTACTAGAAAATCATTACTTGCTTTATGGCAAAGCGAATTTGTAAAGGCGAAATTACAAGAAATTGAGCCTAGTTTAAATATAGAATTATTAGAGCTTAGCACTAAAGGAGATGTTATTTTAGATACTCCTTTAGCAAAAATTGGTGGGAAGAATTTATTTATTAAGGAATTAGAAAATGCAATGCACGATGGGCTTGCACAAATTAGTGTTCATTCTTTAAAAGATGTTGGGGCAAGTTTGGCGTATGATTTTAAACTTGCTAGTATTTGCAAAAGAGAAACTCCTAATGATGTTGTGGTTTTTCGTGGAAATGAAAAATCATTAAATGAACTAAAACAAGGTGCAAAAATTGGCACAACAAGTCTTCGCCGTCAAATGCAATTAAGATTAATTAGAGATGATTTTTCCATTCATTCATTAAGGGGAAATCTACAAACTAGACTTAAAAAATTAAAAGATGGCGAATTTGATGCGATAGTTTTAGCTTATGCAGGACTTAAGAGATTAAATCTTTTAGATGAGTTAAATTATGAGATTTTAGATACAAAAATTATGATACCTTCAGCAGGTCAAGGTGCTGTTGCGATTGAGAGTATTAATGATGAAAAGGTGTTAAATCTTGTATCTAAATTAAATTGCCCTAAAACAGCATTATTATGCAAAATTGAGCGTGATTTTACTGCTACTTTAAATGGTGGTTGTGGTGCTCCAATAGGAATTAATGCAGCTTTTATTGATGATGAGATTATTTGCGTAAATGCGATTATTGGCTTAATTGATGCTAGTAAAATTATAAAAATGCAAAGAAAGATTAATCAAGCAAATGCAAGTGATTTTGGGGTAGTTTTAGCGAAAGAATTTATAAAACACGGAGCTTTAGAAATTCTAGCTGAAAATGAAGAATTATTAAAAGAAATGCTATGAAAAATTATATAGAAAAATTAAAAAAAGAAAATCTTTTAAAGATTATAAATACACCTTTAGATGTTGAGTTAGAAATCGCTCATTTAGCTTATTTAGAAGCTAAAAAGAGTGATTCAAAAGTTTTGTTATTTACAAATCCAAAAAAAGGCAATATAAATTATGATATGCCAATTATTATGAATGTTTTTGCAAATAGCAAAGCACTTAATTTGGTTTTAGGTAAAAATCCTGATGAGATTGCAGATGAGATTGAGAGCTTATTAAAGCTACATATTCCACCTACATTTGGTGCTAAATTAAACCTTGCAAATAAATTATTTTCTTTAAAAAATATAGCTCCAAAAAGAGAAATAAACAAAAACGCACCTTGTAAGCAAAAAACATATTCTCTAAATCAAATTCCAATCCTTAAAACTTGGGAAAAAGATGCAGGTGCATTTATTACAATGGGTCAGGTTTATACCAAAAGTCTTGATGGTAAGCAAAATAATTTAGGAATGTATCGTTTGCAAGTATTAGATGAAGGGCATTTGATAATGCACTTTCAACTTCATAAAGATGCTAATAATTTCTTTTACGAATATAAAGCCGCAAATAAAAAAATGCCAATAGCTATTGCAATAGGCGATGACCCACTTCATATATTTTGTGCTCAAGCACCATTGCCTAAAGGTATATTTGAATTAATGCTTTATGGATTTATCAAAAAACAAGGAGCAAAATTAGTTAAATGTGATACTAATGATTTGTATGTTCCAAGTAATAGTGATTTTGTAATAGAAGGTGAAATTGATGTAAATCATTTTGCTATTGAAGGTCCATTTGGCGATCACACGGGATTTTATACTCCGCAAGGTAATTTTCCTGTTATGAAAATTACAAAAATTACAGGCAAAAATGAGCCAATTTATAATGCAACCGTAGTTGGAAAACCTCCACTTGAAGATAAGTGGATGGGGTATGGAACAGAGAGAATATTTTTACCATTACTTAAGACAACTTGCCCTGATTTGATTGATTATTGTATGCCTGAAAATGGTGTTTTTCATAATCTAATCTTAGCTAAAGTAAAAAGCAATTATGATGGCTTAGCATTAGCTAATATGCACGCATTTTGGGGAGTAGGGCAGATGAGTTTTGTAAAAAATGCTATTTTTGTAGATGAGAATGCACCTAGTCTGAATGATTACCCTAAAATTACAGAATATATTTTAAATAATTTCTCTCCTAAAAAATTATTATTAAGCTATGGATTATGCGATGAACTAGATCATTCTAGCACTAAATTAGGTATGGGTGGTAAGTTAGGACTTGACGCTACTTCAAAATCTACTTATAAAGCTCATACTTTTAAAGTAGAAAAACAAGAAATGGATAAAACAAGTTTTAAACCAAATCTTAAAAATTTATTAGATGATTTAAAAGAATTTGGTTTATATGAATACAACATTTTCTATCCTGAAGCAAAAACACAAATTACTTGTATAAGCTTAGATAGAAAGCATAATTTAGACACTATTTATAATGCTTGCAAAAATAACTTAGGTGGGATTGTTGTTTTATTTGATAAAGGAGTTAATTTAAATAATCCTTATATGTTAATTTGGAGAGCGTTTAATAATTACGACCCTAGCACTGATATTAAAATAGATGATAATGGGATTTTGGTTGCAGCGTATTCAAAAGGCGAAATAGATGGCTATTTAAGCGAATGGCCTAGCACAACTGATTGCAATAAAGATGTAATAAATAAATTAATAGATTTAAAATTATTAGAAAATGATGAAAAATTTTTCAAAAGCTATGAAGTTTTTTAAACTTTAGCCGATTTAGAAAAAAGCTTATTAAAAGGAGATAGTAATGGAGATTTTTAAAGCAGCGAGTTCTCAATATGATACTCAACTAAAAGCTAGTGCAGAAACAACTAAAATGCGCCCAGTTGAGCAAACTCATATTGAAACAAATTCGGGTAAGCAAAAAAATGAAGAAATAAACAAGGAAATAACAAAAGAAAAGCTTGATGAATCTATTAAAAAATTAAATGAAAATATGGAAGAGTTACAAACTGATGTAAGATTTGGTTATAACGATAAAATCAATCAAATGTATGTAGATGTAATCGCTACAAAATCAGGTCAAATTATTCGTAAAATTCCAAATGAAGAAGTAATTAAGCTTAGCGAAAGTATGAAAGAAGCAATAGGAATTATTTTTGATAAAAAAAGTTAATTGCTTTAAAGAATTTAAAAGGAGTTAAATATGGGAACAGGTTTAGGATTAATAGCAGGAGCTAATAAATTTCAATTTAAAGAAAAATATGACGCTTTAAAAGCAAACGAGCAAAAATCTTTATTAGCAATACCTAATAAAAAACTATCTGATACACAAGCAAAGCAAAAGGATTTAACAGATTTAACAACACTTTTAGGCAGTTTTAAAGGTGATATATCTTCTTTAGTAGAAGGAGAAGCATTTTCTAAAAGTAAAGTAGATGCTACAGGTGAGAGTGCTAGTATGACTACTACTAAGGGTGTTAAAGTAAGTGATTTTGATATTAATGTTAAACAACTTGCTACAAAAGACGCTTATCAGACTAATTCTTTTTCTAGCGAAACTTATGGCATATTTAACGATGTTGGTATTATTAAAAGCGATGGCTCAAAAGAAATGCTAAAAGAAGCAGAGTTTAAAATCTCTGTAAATAAACAAACATTTACTATTAAGGTAAATTCAGGAGATTCTTTACAAACTTTAAATGATAAAATTCTATCAGCTACAAATGAAAATAATAAAAAATTAAGCGATTTTGTAAGCACTAAGGTTTTAGATACAGGTCATGATAATTATAGGCTTATGATTACAAGTAAAGAAGCAGGAATTGATAATGAAATAGTATTTGGAAGTGCTTTTAAACTTGACGACCCTAATACAGCAGAGTTTTCAAAAGCAGTTCTTAAAAAGCTTGGTTTATTAGACGCTGCAAATGCTAGTGCCGCTAAAACAGAGCTTAAAAAAGCTAACGAGCAATTAGACGCATCTAAAGTTATTTTAGGTGGTAGTGGATACTTAGAAAATATTCAAAAACAAGTTTCTGAATTAACCACAGATAAAGAATTAACCTATAAAGTTTTTGTTGAAGACCCAAGTAATAAGGATAAATTTATAGACAAAGAAATTAAATTTACTATTAATAAAGATACAGATTTATCTAAGTTAAGTGATAGTGAAAGAAAAGCAGTTTTTGCTGAATTTAAAGATAATAAAGAAGTAGAAAAACAAACAAAAAACTGGGTTGAATATATTAAAAATACCGGAGAAGAATTAAATATTTCATACAAAGATAGTTCTAATCAAATGAAAGCAGTTAGTATAAATAAAGCTACTAATTTTGATAATTTAACGGCAGAACAAAAGAAAGGAATTCAAGAATTTTTTGAAACTTCTAGGGAAAATTATTTTATAAATGAATTAGATGTAAAAGCTGCTCAAACTAAATATGATGGAATTGATGCAAAATCAAATCATGTTCAAACAGCGCAAGATGCTAAGTTTATTTATGAAGGTATTGAGATTAGCAGAAGCACAAATACTATTGATGATTTAATAATTGGAGCAAAAATTTCTCTTAAAAAAGAAGGTATTACCAACTTTAAAGTAAGCGATGATTTAGATTCTTTAACAGAGCATTTAACTACTTTTACAACGAATTATAATTCTATAGTTAATTCTCTTGCTACCTCAACAGGTTTTGATAAAGAGAAAAAAACAGCAGGAAGTTTGCAAGGAATTAGCGAAGTAAGTAAGCTAAAAACAATGTTATCATCAATGATTACTAAGACTGATTCAAATGGAATTAGTTTATCTGGTATGGGGTTTGAGCTTAATGAAAAAGGAATTTTAACTTTTAAAAAATCAAAATTTGAAGAAGCTTATAAGAAAAATAGCGAAGGAATTAAAAATTTCTTACAAGGTAGCGTGAAATACCAAGAATTAAGCACTACAAGTAAGACAATTAGTCAAAAAGTAGCTTTAGCTGAAGGGGATTTGAAGATAAATGGTAAGGAAATTACCTTTAAAAAAGAATTCCTAGATAAGTTAAATGAAAAAGATAGCAAAGTAACTCAAGAAGAGTATATAAATAAATTAATTGAAGCTATTAATGATGCGAAAATAGATGGTGTAACAGCTAAATTAGGTAAAGAAAATAATATTATTATTACAAGTGATGGAAAAAATGCACTTGAAATAGGTGGTTCTAGCGAGAAGTTATTACAACTTGGTTTAGAAGAAAAAACAATGAGAACTATTAAAACAGAGCAAACAGGAGTGTTTAGAACATTTAAAGATACTTTAGATAGTATGGTAGGCACTGATGGAACTCTTACTAAATATAATAAAAATTTAGAAGATGATGTTAAAAAGCTAAATGAAGAAATCAAAAAAACCAATGAAGAAATTGAGAAAAGATATGAGATTTTAGCTACTAGACTAAGTATGTATGATGTTATTTTAAATAAGCTTGATAATCAAAGCCAAACGATTACAGCTTTAACAAATGCAGCATTTGCTAATAAATAAGGAATATAAATGGTAAGTAATGCTTATGCGAGTTATTCTCATAACAATATTTCAATTGAGAGTAATGAGAAAATGATTGAGCTTTTATACGAGGGCATACTTAGATTTTGCTCTCGTGCCAAAAAAGCCATAGAAAAAAACGATATAGAAGCCAAATGTAAAAATATTAAAAAAGCCACAGCAATTTTTGTTGAGCTATTAAACTATTTAGACTTTAGTCAAGGCGATGTTAGTTATTATTTACAAGGGCTTTATTCTCATCAAATTAGCACACTTAGTAAGGTAATAATTGATAGTGATACTGCTAAATTAGATGAAGTTATGAAAGTTGCTAATGGTTTGCTTGAAGCTTGGCGTGAAGTAAATCAAATGGAACTTTAAAATCAATAAGTTTTGAAAAGAATTTGAGTTAAGTTTGAAAAAGAATTTGAGTTAAGTTTGAAAAAGAATTTGAGTTAAGTTTGAAAAAGAATTTGAGTTAAGTTTGAAAAAGAATTTGAGTTAAGTTTGAAAAAGAATTTGAGTTAAGTTTGAAAAAGAATTTGA
>NZ_JAHCZD010000040.1:0-1592 GCF_018501175.1 Campylobacter sp. 2018MI10
TGGAACGTTTTCAAACAAAGAATTTCAAATTGGTGCATATTCAAATGAGACAGTTAAGGCTAGTATTGGGGCAACTACAAGTGATAAGATTGGGTTAACTAGGTTTGAGACTGGGCATAATGTGAGAGCGGCGGATTTAACAGGAACTGCTAGTGTAACATTTAAAAATGTTGATGGTATCAACGATGTAACAATAGAACCTGTAAAACTTACAAATGGTAAAGGCGATGTAAGTGCTAGCACAGGTCTTGGAGCGTTAGCAGAAGCAATTAATAAAGCTAGTGATAAGACAGGAATTAAAGCTAATGTAACTGCTATTTCAACATTTGAGCAACCTATTAAAGCGGGTGAAACTACTTCAAATTTCTCAATCAATGGTGTAAAAATCGGAACAGTAAGCGTTCAAGAAAAAGACGCTAATGGTGCTTTAAGAGCTGCTATTAATGCTGTTAAAGATCAAACAGGGGTAGAAGCTTCTGTAGATACTAAAGGTAGACTTGTATTATCAAATAGAGATGGTAGGGGTATTAAGGTTGAGGATAATGTTAGTGTTCCTACTGGTGCTAATGATATTCATAGTCTTGTTCAGCAAGGTGCTGCTGGCAAAGAAAACACTAAAAAAGGTGTGGATTTAAGTTTAGCTGATACTTGGACTAAAAAAGCTGGAACAGAAGGTTCTATATTAATTAAAGAAAATTCATTTGGTGATATCAAAAACGCTCACGGAGTGCAAGATGCAGCTATTTATAACGATGGTTTAAAACAAACTAAACAAGCTACAGCAGCAAGTAATGCTTATAATGCTTTCCATACAGAAGAACAAAAAGCTTTAGAAAAATTTAAATCAGAAGCAACTAAAGCTATGGATGCTTATATAGGAGATAGTGCAAAAGCTGCAGCAGGTACTGCTGCTGCTAATGAAAAATTAGCAAAAGCAAAAGGTGATGCAGAAGCTGCAAATATAAAAGATTTAATAGCTAACTCAAATAGTTTTGCAGAAATAATGGACAAAATCAATACTTTTGATGGTACACATAAAGCTGCTGCTACAAATTATGATACCGCTGTTAAAGATGTTATTGTTAATGCTGGTAAGGCTTATGCTACTTCTGTTGAAGCAGCTGGCATTAAGGCACAAGGAGCATTAGCAGCTTATAAAAATGAAGATGATGTTCAAGCTTTAAATACAGCTTTAGGAACCATGGTAGCTGCTGCTACAACTGGAACAGGAGCTACTGACATAAATGGAGTAAATACATTAGCTACAGCAATGAAAGCTTTTGAAGGAACAGCAGCTCCTATTGGTGCAAAAAATGTGGATTTTGTAAAATTAGCTGCAACTCAACAAGGCGCTTTAAATTTAACTGACGCATTTACTAATGGTGCTAATCCAACTACTGCTAAAGAAATTACTAATTTATTTGAAGATTTAAAAACCCAAACAACACTAGAGGGTGCTAATTCAACTATAGATAAATTAACTAAAAAATTAGAAGAAGTAGTAAATGCAGCTGACGGTAAAACTATGGATACAGCAGAAGCTCAACAAGGTATGGTAGCTCACTCATATCTACAATTCTTCGCTGGTGTTA
>NZ_JAHCZD010000041.1:0-1512 GCF_018501175.1 Campylobacter sp. 2018MI10
TTTATATATAGTTTCTAACCTAGTGTTATTTTATTTATCAATGTTAAGAGTCACAAGCAAGTAATATAAAACAATTTCATAAGCTTGTTAAAGGTAGTTATACTTAATCTCTTTCTTATTACATATATTAAGTATATATAAGAAAAAGTTTTTAAGCATCACAGCTTAGACGCTTTCCGTCTTGAAGATTAAGATTAATAATTACATAAAAACTTTAGCAAGGAAGTAATGCGTTTTAGTAATACTAAAAACAATAACAATAATGCATGCAAATATATTTCAATTAATACTATTAATTGTAAAAATATTAATAACATTATTAACAAAGGTAAGCTAATAAGAGCAAATGGTGGATGCCTTGGCAGACAAAGGCGATGAAGGACGTACTAGACTGCGATAAGCTACGAGGAGCCGTCAAGGGGCATTAATTCGTAGATTTCCGAATGGGGCAACCCAATACATAGAGATATGTATTACCATATATGGAGCGAACGTTGGGAATTGAAACATCTTAGTACCAACAGGAAAAGAAATCAATAGAGATTACGCTAGTAGCGGCGAGCGAAAGCGTAAGAGGGCAAACCACTAGTTTACTAGTGGGGTTGTAGGACTGCAACAAAGACTAAGCAAAGATAGTAGAACAAGTTGGAAAGCTTGAGCGTAGAGGGTGATACTCCCGTACATAAAATCTTTACTTTACTTAGCAGTATCCTGAGTAGGGCGAGACACGTGAAATCTTGTCTGAAGCTGGGTCGACCACGATCCAACCCTAAATACTAATGTCTGACCGATAGTGTACAAGTACCGTGAGGGAAAGGTGAAAAGAACTGAGGTGATCAGAGTGAAATAGAACCTGAAACCATTTGCTTACAATCATTCAGAGCCCTATGTAGCAATACAGGGTGATGGACTGCCTTTTGCATAATGAGCCTGCGAGTTGTGGTGTCTGGCAAGGTTAAGCTAACGTGAAGCCGTAGCGAAAGCGAGTCTTAATAGGGCGATAAGTCAGATGCTGCAGACCCGAAACGAAGTGATCTATCCATGAGCAGGTTGAAGCTAGTGTAAGAACTAGTGGAGGACCCAACCGACGGCCATTGAAACGGCTCCGGATGACTTGTGGATAGGGGTGAAAGGCCAATCAAACTTCGTGATAGCTGGTTCTCTCCGAAATATATTTAGGTATAGCGTTGTGTAGTAGCTATAAGGGGTAGAGCACTGAATGGGCTAGGGCATACACCAATGTACCAAACCCTATCAAACTCCGAATACTTATAGTGTAATCACAGCAGTCAGGCGGCGAGTGATAAAATCCGTCGTCGAGAGGGGAACAACCCAGACTACCAGCTAAGGTCCCTAAATCTTATTTGAGTGGAAAACGATGTGAAGTTACTTTAACAACCAGGAGGTTGGCTTAGAAGCAGCCATCCTTTAAAGAAAGCGTAATAGCTCACTGGTCTAGTGATTTTGCGCGGAAAATATAACGGGGCTAAAATAAGTACCGAAGCTGTAGAC
>NZ_JAHCZD010000042.1:0-1384 GCF_018501175.1 Campylobacter sp. 2018MI10
CTTAATAAGCTTAGGTATTAACTTACTCTAAGGTATTTAATTAAGTTTAATTTTTATTACTTTAAATCACTAATTAAACTTAGCATAAAAATATTTTAGTATTAATTACTTATCTTCTAAAAACAATCTAAGCCCTAATTACTGCAAAAGAATTTAAATCCAAATTTTATATAAGCTTTAATTTTTAAAAACTTCGTTTTACAGAAACTTCGTTTTAAATAAACTTTATTTGATATAAATTTTGCTATACATAAACCTAGTTTTAAAAACTTCTTTTACAGACACTTCGTTTTTTAAAAACTTTGTTTTTTAAAAACTTTGTTTTAAATAAACTTCGTTTTAAATAAACTTCGTTTTAAATAAACCTAATTTTATAACCACCTCATTTACTACTAATATTGCTTATTAAAGATAAAGATTTGATAGCATAAATAAGAAATTGCTTCTAATAATATTACTTAATTAAAATTGGAAAAAATAATATTAAATCGCAATCTTTCACTACCAATATTATTTTTCAACCAATCATATTACCTTAATGATGTTTTCATATGAGATTATGGCTTACGTCTAAATATTATTCTAATATTGATTTAACTTTAACTACCTAAAAAACAATTAATCATCTAAGCTTATTAAATACATAATTCTTTAAACATATAAAGCTACTTAAATTAAATAAGCATACTCATATAAATATTTTAAACATATAACTTATAAATACTTCTAGCATATACTAAAACTACTTAAAGTATTAAAAACCTAAACAATTAAAAAAGTCCAAACCCAAACAAAGCTAAAAAAGAAAGCAACAATAAAAACTTACCTTTTAGCCCTATCCCGTTTCTACAATTAAAAAATATAATAAAAAATTAAATCTAAAAATATGTATATAAAAATCAATTATTATTAAAAAGAAAGGAGTTAAAAAAGATTTTAACAAGTCCGCAACGAGCTACTTTCCCCATGCCAGTAAGGCGTAGTATCATCACCCACAATGTGCTTAGCTTCTTGGTTCGGGATGGGACAAGGCGTTACCACATTTGTATAATCACGGACATTGTTATTTAAATCTATTAGTATTTAATAAACTTAAATAACAATGTTAAAAGCAAGTAATAAACTAATTCAATAACCTTTTTAAAGCTAAAAGTGACGCAGTTATTTTTTCTTAGTGCTAGGAAAGCGACTGAGATAAGACTGATAGTCTATCAAAGGAGCTTGACGACGCAATAAGGAAAAAGAACAAGTCAATTAAAACCTTAGCAAGGAAGTAATGCTTATTTAAAGTAAGCGGACGGTCTATTAGTATTGGTCAGCTAAATGGCTTTCACCACTTACACACCCAACCTATCAAGCAGCTAGTCTTGCTGCGACCTTAAGA
>NZ_JAHCZD010000043.1:0-1319 GCF_018501175.1 Campylobacter sp. 2018MI10
GGCCTATCAATGCCAACCTTTGATGAGTTCTGGGCTAAAGGCTATGTAGAATTTAAAGCTCCTGAAGAAGCTAAGAATTTCGTAAAAATGAAAGATTTTAGAGATGACCCAATTACTAATAGATTAGGAACTCCAAGTGGTAAGATAGAAATATTTTCTAAAAAGATTGATAAGTTTGGCTATGATGATTGCAAAGGCTTAGTTCAATTTTATGAACCAGCTGAATATTTAGGCAATGCTAAAAAATATAAATTAAATCTAATAACTCCACATCCAAAGTATAGATTACACTCACAACTTAATAATACTTTTTTAAGAGATTTTGAAGAAGTAGAAGGAAAAGAAAGCTTATGGATGAATCCAATTGATGCAAAAGCTCGTGGTATTAAAAATGGAGATATAGTTCGTATATTTAATGATAGAGGGGAAATACTAGGTGGTGTTTTAGTAACTGAATATGTTAAACCTGGTGTAATTAGAATGCAAGAAGGCTCTTGGTATAATCCTAATAAAAAAGGCTTATGCTTACACGGAGATGTGAATGTGCTTATAGCTGATATTCCAAGTAGCAAACTTGCTTGTGGTAATCAAGCAACTGCTTTAGTAGAAATAGAAAAATATACTAAAGAAATTCCAGCACTTGATTTATTTAGACAACCAAAGTTTAAAGCATAAATTAAATAAAGCCTAAAAGTATATTTTAGGCTTTAAAAATACTTATTAAGATAAGTAATAAAAACAAATAATAATAAGTATAAAAACATTTATAAGGATAATAAAAAAATGAAAAAACTAATATTATTAAGTTTAATTACAAGCTCATTATTAGCTAATAATTATGCTTTAGAAAACACTCCTTTAAGTATTAATAATAAAACAATAGGAACAATTATTATAGGAACTAAGTTTGATATAGTTAAAAATGATAATAATAAAAGCGAGATAAAACTTACAGGCTATCGTCCTAAAGGTGGAAAAGCTATTTATGATACTTTAGGTGTCTTATCAAATAGCGTAAATCTTGATGATGCTAATGCTGTTAAAGTAATAGGAACTAAAGTAGATGATTATGATAATACTTGGGAAGTAGTAGAGATAGTAGCTAGTGTTGATAATACTAAGATTACAAATAAAGATATTATAGAAGATGGTAAGGCGTTATTTGAAGAAAGATGTGGTATATGCCATGCTTTACATGCTTATGATGAGTTTAGTAAAAATGTATGGCCAAGCACAATTAAATCTATGCAAGATAATGCAAGTTTAGATGAGAATGAATACTATCAAGTAGTAAAATACTTACAAAGAGTAGCTCCTGG
>NZ_JAHCZD010000044.1:0-1210 GCF_018501175.1 Campylobacter sp. 2018MI10
GCTATCAGCAATTGCCATACCTGAAGCATCATCAGCAGCAGAGTTAATTCTAAAACCTGAGTTTAACTTATTTAAAGAACTGTCAATTGATCTATTGTTCATAGATGCGTTTGCATGAGCGCTTAGCGCCGCCACGTTTGTGTTAATTCTGAATCCCATAATTTTCTCCTTAAAAAAATAATTGTCTTGATTTCCTTATCAAGTTACAACTATATCGGTGTGCTAAAAAATAACTTTAGGGGTGATGTGAAAAAAATTTTAAAAATGTGATTGTGATGTGGGGATAGGTGGCTTTTTGTGATTTTTTCTGTTAGGAAAAAATCGTAAAAAGCCTTGTGTTAGCTCGTTTTTAAACGAGCTAACCGAAATGAATAGGATTTGAGAGTGCGAAATTTCACGGAATTTGAAATTAGAATTAGGATTTTGTGAAAAACTTGTGAAAATGTGAAATATTTGTGAAAAGTTTTGATGAAAGACCCGCAAAAGCGGGGGGCGACCCATTCGCCCCTAAGATGTGATGAGATGTTATACAAAATTGATTAATATTTGCTTAAAGGTAGGTTAAAATGATTGAAAATATACTATTTATAAAGCATATTAGTGGCAAAATTTTAGCTATTGAAAATGAAATAAGAAAAAGAGTAAAAAATATAGTTTTAGATGAATATATAAGTATTTGCGAAGGTCATAGCGCTCCTAGTTTAGGGGCTTTGATTAGGCTTATATTTGATGAAAAATTAGAAAATATTGTTTTTAATAGTAAAGGATTTGAGTTTAGAAAATACTGCTCTAATAATAAAGATAGAATAAAGATAAACAATGGCTCAATAGCCGAAATCTATACACACATACAAGTGCAAATTGCTTTAAACCTTTATAGAATGATTAGAAATAGAGCTTTTCACGGGGCTGATATGTTTAAGGTGTATGAAAAGAATGGAAAAACAAGCCCTAGAATATTTACGCAAATTTATTTAGGCAAGGAGCTTTTAAACTTTGGTATCGAGCCTTGCAATATAGAAATATTTTTAGATGATTTAGGCGATATTTTGGGGGTGAATATGTGGGATAGACTTTAATCCCCAAACCCCCACTAGCTAAGCGCTCATGCAAACGCATCTATGAACAATAGATCAATTGACAGTTCTTTAAATAAGTTAAACTCAGGTTTTAGAATTAACTCTGCTGCTGATGATGCTTCAGGTATGGC
>NZ_JAHCZD010000045.1:0-1121 GCF_018501175.1 Campylobacter sp. 2018MI10
TGCTGTTAAAGATCAAACAGGGGTAGAAGCTTCTGTAGATACTAAAGGTAGACTTGTATTATCAAATAGAGATGGTAGGGGTATTAAGGTTGAGGATAATGTTAGTGTTCCTACTGGTGCTAATGATGTTCATTCTTTAGTAGTAAGAGATGCAGTAAATGGCAACAATAAAAAAGGTGTGGATTTAGGTGCAGCAGATGCTTGGAATACAACTGGTGCTAATGGTTCAATTTTAATAGGAGAAAATAGTTTCGGAGATGTTAAAAACGCTCACGGAGTGCAAGATGCAGCTATTTACAACGATGGTTTAACTAAGACTAAACAAGCTACAGCAGCAAGTAATGCTTATAATGCTTTCCATACAGAAGAACAAAAAGCTTTAGATAAGTTTAAAGATGCTTCAATTAAAGCTTTAGATAGTTTCATAGGTACTACAGCTAAAGTCGGTCAAGAAGCTACAAAAATTGGTGAAAATGCTAAAGCTGAAAAATTAAAAGATTTAATAGCTAATGCAAAAGATATGAAGACTATATCTGATGCTGTTAATACTTTTGATGGTACAGCAGCAGCTACAGTTGACGATGCTGATGCAGCATATAAAACAGCAATTGGAACTGCATCTCAAAATTATGCAACAACAGTTGAGGCTGCTGGTCAAAAAGCAGTAGGGACATTAGCAGCATATGATAATACTGGTGATGTTCAAACTTTAAGTGGTGCTTTAAATACAATGGTAGCTGCTGCTACAACAGCTAAAACGGCAGGTTTTGGTGGATTTAATGCTTTTGGAACAGCAATGGGTACATTTGAGACAACAGCTAAACCTATAGGTAATAAAGAAGTAGATTTTGTTAACCTTGCGGCAGAAGAACAAGGAGCATTGAGATTAGCAAATACAGCATTTAATAATGGTGCTAATCCAACTACAGCTAAAGAGATTACTGATTTATTTGCTAGTTTAAAAAATCAAACAACTAAAGCTGACGCTAACGCTACTATAGATAAATTAACTAAAAAATTAGAAGAAGTAGTAAATGCAGCTGACGGTAAAACTATGGATACAGCAGAAGCTCAACAAGGTATGGTAGCTCACTCATATCTACAATTCTTCGCTGGTGTTA
>NZ_JAHCZD010000046.1:0-1096 GCF_018501175.1 Campylobacter sp. 2018MI10
TCTTAGTGATTATTATCCTAAAGCTTTTATGTTTTTATAATCTTTACCTATCACTCAAAAAACTTGTAATTTTAATAATCATTACTTATGACCCAAAAAGCTTTTTATATTTTTAATTTTCTTTTATCTTTTTTACCTATTCACTCTCATTATTATTTATAACTAGCAATTCATTTGCTAGTTATAAATAATAGTCTCAAGAGTGAAAAAACCAAAGAATTTGAAACAGGAATTTTAATTGTGAATTTTAATTTTTTAAATCCAAAAACCAAAGCAAATTCCTATCTCAAATTCCAAAATCCTAAAAACAAAACTTAATCAGTGGAATCACAAATAATTTTGTGAGTAAAACGAGCAAAATTACAATTATATTACGGAAAACTGCTGTTAAAAATCCATCAAGCTACGAAGCGTTAGCAAAGCAGGTTATGGATTGTAGACAGTTTTTCCCTATAGAGCGTGGTCAGTGGATTGGAAGTGGTTTAAGGGTAAAGCAAGGTTTGATTTCGCAATTTAAGTCTTCTTCCCTTCCCCTTGAAAGAATTTAAATTTAAAGAAATATTTTTATTATAAAAAATCTTAAAAATTAAACAAAAAACAAAAAGAGAAAAGAATTTGAATTAAGAATTTTATTTGTGGCTTTAGTTTTAAAATTAAAATTCCTTTTTTAAATACTTTTTTTTCAGTGTGTTTTCCACTCTTTAGAATATTATTTATAACTAGCAAATGAATTGCTAGTTATAAATAATAATGAGAGTGAAATTAGAATTTGTAATATTTATGAATTGAAAAAGTTTTAAGGTAATTCATTGTATTTTTAGGTGTATTTTTAATAATTTTAAAAATAAAGAATTTAAACTAAGAATTTGATTTTAACTCCAAAAAGAACCAACGCTAGTTAAGTTAGTAAAATTGGTAAGATTTTGAGTGTTTAACATTAAAAATTATGGAATTTAAATTAAGAATTTGATTTGTGGTTTTATTTTTAAAATTAAAATTCACAATTAAAATTCCTGTTTCAAATTCTTTGGTTTTAGCCACTCTTGAGACTATTATTTATAACTAGCAAATGAATTGCTAGTTATAAATAATAATG
>NZ_JAHCZD010000047.1:0-1069 GCF_018501175.1 Campylobacter sp. 2018MI10
TATTAGGAACTAGCATACTAATTCCTAATAATAAGTTTATTTTTAAGCTAATGAATCAAGTTCTAAATTCATTTAGCTTTTTGTTTAGTTGTTCTGTCATCTCACTTAGATGATTTGCTGCTCCTGCTATTTCTTCTACACTTCTTGCGTTTTCATTAGTGATAGTATTCATATTATTTACTCCACTTAATATCTCGCTCATATCTTTACTTGTGCTTATATAATCATTTACAGTTGCTTCACTAATTTTTACAGCTTCACTCATTACTTTACCCATTTCATTAATTGTATCTTGGGTATTACTTGCTACTTGAGTTAATTTGCTAATCTCTGCTGAATTAGTGCTCATTTGCTCGCTTGCATCTTTAATACCTTGAACTATAACGCTTATTGTTGCATTTATTTCACTAAGGCTTTTTTGAGTTCTCTCAGCCAAACTTCTTACTTCATCAGCTACTACTGCAAACCCACGCCCATGCTCTCCTGCTCTTGCTGCTTCTATTGCAGCATTTAATGCAAGTAAGTTAGTCTGGTCTGCTACATCATTAATTATTTCTAAAATAGATTTAACATTATCAGCATCACGGCTTAATTGCTCAATTTTACTAGCTAAAGCACTTTCTATATCAGCACTATGATTTATTTGATTAGTTAATGAATTAATAGCATCGTTTGCTGATTTTATAAACTTACTTGCATTACTTAATTCATCTTTACCTTTAGCTGCACCAATTACACCTTTATCAAGGTTATCTTTAGTATTAGTTCCTTTATTAGCTACTTCTGTAACTATTACACTACCTTCTTCTGCACGCTTACCTGTTTGAAGACTTGTGTGGCTTAATTCATTTGCTATTGAAGCGTTTTCATTTGAGATATCTTTTGCTTGTGCTATTAGAATTCTTACTTTTTCTAAGAATATATTAATAGCTTTACAAGCTTGAGCTATTTCATCATTACCTTTATCATCTAGCTTTTTAGTTAAATCTCCATCTCCACTGCTAAGTTCGTTTGATTTAGCTGTTAGATTGTTTAGTGGGCGAGTGATTTGGAATTTTACGAAGATAAT
>NZ_JAHCZD010000048.1:0-828 GCF_018501175.1 Campylobacter sp. 2018MI10
TTCCCTGTAATCGCTCATTAAATTTTCTAATTGTTTCTCTGTAATACTCATCTTTTGATTGAATGAATTTATCAAGTTCTCGTTTAGTTCGTTCAAGCTCTGATTTAATATCTCTTTGTTTATACTCTCTTGCTCTGCTTTCTTTTTCTGTGCGTAAGTCTCTAAGCTTTTCAAAGCTTCTAAATTGTTCATTGTAAATGCTTCCTTTAAACCTTTTAGCTTTTTTGCTTTCTGGTAGTTTAATGCTTAAATAATCACTTCCTTTTCTTGTTACTTCGATATTGTTTTGCTCTAAAAAATAAATGAGTTCGTCTCTTGAATTGATAATTTTATTAGCTACTTGCTTATGAAGTATCTTATCTAGGGCTTCATAGTCCTTAAAAAGCTCCTTTTCTTTTTTGCTTCCTTGTAGGGTTTGTTCTTTACTCGGATCTTTTGGATTTGTAAAACCATAGCATAAATTAACAAAATCACGCCAAAAATCAATTCTTTTATTATCAATGGGGTGGTAGTAAGGGTTAAATGACTTTTTGCGTTCTAGGTCCATTTTTGGAATTATAAAGTTTAATTCTAATCTGCCCTTGTCTGTATGTTCTATCCACAAAATATTATAACGTCCTTGCATTGCAGGGGTTAAAAGGGCGTTTTCAAAGCTTTGCATTATTTCTTTTTTGGTGTTCTCATCGATGTTTTTTTCTTCAAAAGTTAAATTACCTATGCAAGTTTTATGCTTTTGGCTCTATGATTTAATAAGCTCTCTTGTATAATATTCGTGCCTTTTTAATATTTTTGCTGTGCCTGGATTAACTCTCTCATTTAGCATATAAT
>NZ_JAHCZD010000049.1:0-816 GCF_018501175.1 Campylobacter sp. 2018MI10
ACCAGGAATGATGACTTTTCCTTCTATGAGTTCGTCTATGCCTTTGCCTGTAAAAACAAAAACCATGTAAAAAATAATGTAAGAAGTGATATAGAAAAATTGTTTTACAGGTATGCGAATGGCTCCTGCTTTTAAAAGAAAATATAAAACAATAAGTATTAAAATTCCAAGTCCAAGTCCGCCAAAAACAGCACCAAAATCAGTGCTTGTTTTAGCATCAAAAAGCAAGGCTTGATAAAAAAGCACAGTTTCTGCACCTTCTCTATAAACAGCTAAAAATACGGTGATCCAAAGGGTTTTTGCACTATTATTTGATATAGCATCTATAGCACCTTGTTTGATAAAGCTTGTCCATTTTTTATTTTGTGCGTTTGAACGTAGCCAAAAGCCCACATAAAAGAGTAGTAATACGGCTATAAGCATGGTAATACCTTCTATAAGCTCTCTACTTTGACCTGCATTTTCTTTATATAGCAAAGAAACTCCAAAAGCTGTCATAAACCTTAAATTCACTCCTGTAAAACGCGCACTATAGGCGATATTTAGACGATTTTTGTTGCCACTTTGCACAAGATAAGAAACAATGGCTACAATGATAATCAAAGCTTCCAAGCCTTCACGCAAAATAATACCTAAAGCCCATATAAACAGCGAATAAGGAGTAGAATCTTGAATTTTATCCACGCTGCTGGCTATGAGTTGTTCTAAGTCATTAAAAGTAGCTTCAAGCTCTTTTTTATCTGTACCTGCTTTAATCAGTGCCATGCCTTTGGAAAATAAACTTTCTATTTTAAGTTTTAAGCCACTATCTACAGC